>CAIXSC010000290.1 GCA_903921945.1 uncultured Planctomycetaceae bacterium | reverse complement strand
TGCAGGGTTTGGTTTCAGAGTTCAGAGTTCGAGGGTCAGCGTTCAGCGTTCGAGGGTCAGCGATTTCGGAGGCCAAAACTTTTACGCGGCAGGCTCTGGCGGTCGAAGGCGCTCGGGCGATCGAAGGCGCTCGGGCGGTCGAACGCGCTCGCGTGATCGAAGGCGCTCGCTTGATCGAAGGCGCTCGGGGGTCAGTTGGGAATATCTCGGCGGTCGCGCGGGTCCATCATTTGATCGAAGCCAAGCCAGAGGGCGCGAGCGTAACGGAAAAACCACATGGGGAACAGCACGGTGAAGGCGAAGGCCGCAAGCAGCAACGTTGTGTTGCTGGCCACCCTCATGAGCATCAACGGGACGTAAGCGATGGTGACAATCGCCGCGGTGAGTCCGTAATTGAAATAGATAGAACCGAGAAAGAACCCGGCCTCGCGTTCGAACCGGGTGTCGCACTCGGAGCACCGCGCGTGCATGCGGAACCAGCCCGCGAAGAGCTTGCCGGAACCGCAGACGGGGCAGCGGAGCCGCAAGCTCCGCCAGACCAGTTTCCAAAACATGATCGCCTGTCGATGGAAGAGACTTACTTGACGGGCGTTTCCACGCCTTTGCCGTCGCGGAGAAACGGTTCACGGACCTGCTTGCCCTCGACCGGCGGCGTTTCGCGAATCCAAATGTTGCGGAACCGCATCGGATTGCCGTGGTCTTGCAAACGGATCGGCAATCGATCGGGATGCGCTTTGTACTGCGGCGGACGATTGAACGGCGTGTCGCCTTTGAGCGCGAAGTGATTGAGTATCAGCACCCCGTTGTGCAGGGCTGTGATGTAGGCGGGGGACTTCAGCGAGCCGTCCGCGGCGAACCGCGGAGCCGTCCAAATGATGTCGTACACGTTCCAAGTTCCCGGTGGACGCGTGGCATTGACCGCCGGCGGCGTCTGCTTGTAGATCGCACCGGCTTGGCCGTCGAAGTAGGTTTTGTTCTCGAACGAATCCAAGACCTGGATTTCGTACGTGTTCATTAGGAACACGCCGCTATTGCCCCGGCCCTGGCCATTGCCCGTCGCTGGCGTCGGCGCCGCCCATTCGATGTGCAGTTGGCAATCGCCAAACGCCGCCTTCGTCCTGAGATCGCCTTTGCCGCTGACCATCGCTCCTTCGACCACCTTCCACTGGGTGCTGCCTTCCCAGGCCGAGAGATCTTTGCCGTCGAACAGCACGACCGCGTCGGATGGCGGTCCGCCATTTTCGCCCGGCCGCACCACGGCCGGCTCTTTCCATTCGATGCCATTGAGGAATTCCTGGGCGGAAGCGGTCGAGCCAACGCCAGGGGCGCCGAGAGCGGCAGCCGTGAGAATGCCGAGCGCAAACCAACGGAAACAACGCGTCATAGCAGGTGGTCCGTGAAAGAATTGGAATCCCTAAAACGATGTGCGGCGATTGTACGGCAAGAAGCCGCCGTTGACAGCGGCCGCGACTTCCGCGTATGAACACGCCACGCAAACAGGGATAGTTAGCGAGGCCGGGGAGGACGGGGATGGAACCCCTTATCGAATCTGGCAAGCAATGGGTCGCCCAATGGCGGCTGGCTTCGACCGCCGCGCGCTGGGCCCTAGCGTTGGCCGCCGTGCTGGCAAGCGTCGCCGGTCTGGCGTATCTAAGCTGGCCCGAGGGGGACACTTTGGTGCCGCTGATGGGCGGCGATGTCCAGTCCACCGCCCCGCTAACCGCCGCTCAGTTGACGGCCATGGAAGCGGCCTTCGGCAAAGCGCAACTCAACGAGGCCCGAGTGGTGGGCCGGTCGATCTCCGTGCCGCGCTCGAAACGCCACCTCTATCTGAAAGCGCTCGTCGACCAAAAGGCGTTACCCGCCCACGCCTACGCCTTCACCGAACGCTTCCTCGCCAACGATCATCCCTTCAGCTCGTCCCGCCAACGCGAAGAGGCCGCGAAGCTCGCCAAGGCCCAGGAAGTTTCGCTGATCCTGCAGAAAATCAGCGGCATCGAGGAAGCCAGCGTCCTCTACGAAGACACCGACTTGGGCGGCTTTCCACGGCAGAAGACGCGAAAGGCCGTCGCCGCCGTCCGCGCCGCCGGTGGGAAACCGTTACCAATCGCGATCATCACCGCCATCCGCGGAACCGTCCAAGCCACGCTCGGAATCCAAGACCAACAGTCCGTCACCATCCTCGATTTGAACGCGGGCGTCACCCATACGACCTCGGTCGCCGTAGCCCACGAACGCCGCGCAGGGACGCGACCGCCCAGCGACGCCGAAGCAAACCTGCAGACAGTACCGAACCCGTCCCGCACGTCGACAGACCGAATCGCGGCCACTTCCCCAACGGTTTCCCCAGGCTCGCGGAGCCACCGTGCCACTAGGCACCATGCGACCGAAAAACACGCGCCCGAACAATACGCGTCCCACACCGATGCGGTCGGAACCGATGCGGTCGGAACCGATGCGGTCGGAACCGATACAGACGGCGGCGATACGGCGGAACATACCGCTGCTGAACGAAGTTCGCGCAACCAGGATTCGATCCCCCGAAACTCGCATCGACATCTCGCGCCCAGCGATCGCTCGCCGCTGGACCGGGCGACGAACGATTACCCGATAATCGCGCAGGCCGCCTTCGTCACGCCAGACTCACCCATCGATCAAGCCATCGATCCCATACTCGCCCGAGGAGCGGGAACCGCCACCCCATCAACGCTCACCCACGGGCCAGAGCTCGAGCAACGCGATGACGGACAACGCGAGCTCGAACAACCCGAACACGAACGAAGCGAAGGCAGCCGCGCGCCAGCCGTGTTCGACCCGCATGTCGCCGCCATTCCCATTCGGACTCGCGCATCGACGACACCGACCAAGGTAGACGTCAATCTGGCTCCCCCGATGATCTCCGCTGAACAGGATGCGAACGCTCCGCTTGTGGATCGCGATGCTGACACGAGTCCGACCAGTCAAACATCGTCGCGCCGCGGTGTGTCCGCTGCTACGCTTTCGCCCGCCGGCCCTCAAGCGACCGGGACTGGAACCGATTCTCCAGTATCCGTCGTCATCCCGGCGACCGTTCCTTCCGAATCAGCCTCCCTCGCGATGCCCACCGCAGGCATTGCCACATCGAAAACCGTATCGAAAACCGCATCGACGTCGGCGTCGCTATCCGCCCCGACATCGTCCCACGCGCAATCGCGGACCATGGCTGCATCGTCCACCAGTCGTGGTTCGGTAGCGATCTCCACCAACAAGCCTTCTCATGACAATGTGGGCAACGCGAACGGTCTCAAGGTCTTTCCACCTACCGCACCCAGCATTGCGAATGCTCGCGACCGAGGCCAAGGCCTATCCTCCACGATAAGCACGCTGACCACAAAAACGTTGTCGCCTCCCTCCGTGGTCCCGCAACCTGTGGAGTTGCGTTTGCCGGTCGCTCCACCTAGCCGGCCACTCCTTCCCTTCCTCCGATTGTGGTTCCGCGACAATCTTTTCACACTCGCTGGATCCTTGGTTGGCGCGATGTTGCTCGCGCGGCTGGTGAGTTCTCTACGCGTCATTCGCCGCACCGTCCGCGACGCGCGGCGCACGCTTCGCGCTGTCGCCGCGGATGCCAGCGATCACGAAGAATTCCAGGCTCGTGCCGCGAACGCTCGGCCAACGGCAACTGATGGCGAACCTTCGAGTCGACGGCGGCTTCGCGAGCAGATCCAAGCCGATCCAAGCGGAGCCGCTGCCGCGCTCAAACAATGGATGGGAAACGCGGCATGAATGGCCGTGATCGCGGGAGCGGCGTCATGAGAGAACGAGACACCGGCAACGCCTTGCGAAAGATCGCGCTCGTGGTCGCCAGCCTCGATCGCGGCGACGCTGAACGGCTCTTGAAGCAATTCACGAGCGCCGACGCGCGGCGGATCCGCGATCAGTGGGAATCGCTTGACGCCATCGACCCGGATGAACAAGAGTCGGCGATCGTGGAATGCCTCGCACTCCTTCCGCAATCATCCCGCCGAGTCCCTCAAGCCGCATTCGCCTCCCGGGCCGCATCCTCGAAATTGCCCTGCGGCCATGATGGCGTCCGTGGCGAGGAGGGCCTCCGTGACGACGAATCAGCCGACGACCGTGAACGTCCACTCGGCGAAGAAATGGATGTGGACTCGGCGCGGGAAACGACTCGCCATGCGGCCATGCGCATGTCCCTCGATACGTCCCTGGACCTGGACCACAACGCGGTCCATGACGCCAGCGACGAGACGGGCGCCGTCGAGTTGGATGATTCCTTGGCCAGGAAGTTTGCGGATCGACGCCTTGCTCCAGCCAGCCGCCGGTTGAAGGCGAACCCAACGCATCATCCGCGAAGCTCGACCGCGGGCACCGAGGTTCGCAACGCAAGTGGCCCCAAGAATTCCGGTCGGACGATCGCGAACCAGCCACCAACGAAGGGGAGAATGGCGGTCGCGGCGGTCAAAGACGCGGGGAGCAACTCCGATCCGAAGGCGAAGACACCGAATGAAGTTTGGGAGCAGTTAGCGCGGGTGGACAGTTCCCGTTTGGGCCGCTGCCTCGAGGCTGAAAGTCCCGTCGCCATCGCGATCGTGCTCGCTCGACTTCCCGCCTCACACGCGGCTGAAACGCTCCACGCCCTGCCCCGGCCTGTTCAACTCGCGGTTGTGGAACGAATGTCGGCCCCGTCGAGCCCCAACGCGGAATGGGTCGAGGCCATCGGCGAAGCGGTTTGGGAACGCGTTCAAATACCTCTCGGACATCCCAGTTCCCAGCACGGCGGCTCGGAAACGCTCGCCGCCATACTCGCCGCCGCCGACCCTCGCGACCGCGCCCGATGGCAATCGGCCGGCACGCACAAGCCACTCGCAGCGCCGAATGCCAGCGAGGCTCAACACAAGTCGCTGTCACATGCGGTCGAAGCGCACGCGGTCGAGGCGCATACGGTCGAAGCGCACGCGGTCGAGGCGCACGCGGCCGAAGCGACGACCACGCGAATTGACAACTTGGCGGATCTGGCAAGGCTTCACGAGTCCACGCTCGCGATGCTTGTGACAGCCGCCGATCCATGGCTGTTTGCTTTGGCGCTGGCGGGCGCCGAGCCGGCCGTCGCGCAACGCTGGATGGAACGGCTGGGACCGATCGTTGCGCGGGACGTGCAGCGGCAATTGACACAACTGGGTCCTTGGCGTTTGTCGGACGCGGTCGAGGCCGAAAGGCGTTTGGTGCGCATCGCCCGGGATATGGTTCTCGCGCCAGTCACGCGTTCCAACCAGGAGAACTAATCGATGGCGGCGATTCTTCGCGCAGGCCCCAACGAAACGGAAACGCGCGCGGCGAAGGCGGCGCTGCAGGACGTCGCCACGCTGGCGGAAGCTGCGCGGCGTTGCGTGGAACAAGCACGCGAGGAAGCGGAACGGATCGTGCAGGCAGCTCGGGCCGAGTCTGACGCGATTCGCTCCAGCGCATTCGCCGCCGGCCATCGCGAAGGACTGGAGACAGGAAGACTCTTAGGCTTGGCCGCCGGTCGCGAAGAAGGTCGCGAAGAGGGACGCGAGACAGGGCTGGTGGAAGGCAGAGCGGAAGGCCGCGCGGAGGGCCTTGACGCGGGACGAACGGAAGGCCACGAGGCGGGACGACTCGAAGGCTTGGCCGCTGGCCGGGCTGAAGTGGAAGCCGAACTGCGAAGGGAGCTCGCCCATCAACTCGCGGCCGCTCCTTCGACCCGCGATCGCATCATCGATGGACTGCGTCGCGCCCAGGGCGAGTGGCTCGCCCGTTGGGAAAGCGACGCGCTCGCACTGGCCTGCGCGATCGCGGCCCGGATCGCTCGCCGCGAGTTCATCGCGGAACCGCGACTGACGAGCGGGCTGGTGCGCGAGTCGCTGCAAATGATCGCCGGCCGGCAACGCGCCCGACTCTTGTTGCATCCCCGTGACCTGGCGCTGCTGGGAGAGGAAATCCAGCAATTGGCCGGCTCGCTCGGTCGGCAAACGACCGTGGAAATCGTGGCTGACGAATCGATCGAGCCCAGTGGTTGCCGCGTGGTGACCGACTGGGGAGAAATCGACCAGCGGTTGTCGACTCAGCTCGCCCGCATCGCCGAGGAGCTAGGCGTCGATGAGTGACTTGATCAACCCTTCGACCATGATCGCGAACAGGCAGCATGACGCATTCGAGCGTGTGGCCCGCTGTTTGCCGGCGGCGCTGGCGGGAAGCGTCGTGCGACTGGAAGGCTTGGTGGTTGGCGTCGCCGATTTCCCCGCGCCAGTCGGTGCCCAAGTGGCGATCGAGACGGCCGCCGCGCGCGAGTTGGCCGGCGAAGTTGTCGGTTTTCGCGATGATTTGGCTCTTGTCTATCCGTGGGGCGCCGTCGACGGTGTTCGCTATGGCCAACGTGTGCGGCTGCAACGCACGACTCGCGTGGTTCCAGTCGGCGACGCGTTGCTCGGACGTGTGATTGATGCGCGCGGTCGGCCGATTGACGGCCAAGGACCAGCGGCCTGTCCGTACCAAGCGCCGCTCGATCGAGCTCCACCAGCCGCGATTCTCCGGCCGCGGATCGACCGGCCGTTCAAAACCGGGATTCGCGCGATCGATGGACTGTTGACGTGTGGACTCGGACAACGTTTGGGAATCTTCGCTGGCGCGGGAGTGGGCAAAAGTGTATCGCTAGGCATGCTTGTCAGGAACGCGGCCGCCGACGTTGTCGTCGTCGCGATGATCGGCGAACGCGGCCGGGAAGTGAACGAGTTCCTGCAACGCGACCTGGGCGAGGATGGTCGGGCTCGGAGCGTCGTCGTCGTGGCGACAAGCGATGAACCGGCTCCGCTGCGGGTGCGCGCCGCGTTCACGGCGACCGCGATCGCCGAGCATTTCCGGGACCAGGGCCGCGATGTGCTGCTGCTGATGGACTCGCTGACCCGCTTCGCGCACGCGCATCGCGAAATTGGCCTCGGCGCCGGCGAGCCTCCCGCCACTCGGGGCTACCCGCCATCCACGTTCGCCCTGCTGCCGCGATTGCTCGAACGAAGCGGCCGCGCTGAAACCGGCAGTATCACCGGGTTCTACTCGGTGCTTGTCGATGGCGACGATCAACAAGAACCAGTCAGCGACACCGTTCGCGGGTTGCTCGATGGCCATGTCTGGCTCTCGCGAAAACTGGCCAGCCAAGGACATTTCCCGGCCATCGATGTGTTGGAAAGTGTTAGCCGAGTGATGCCGGATGTGGTGTCGCGAGACCATCGCCTCCAAGCGGTCCGAATCCGCGAGTGGTTGGCCGCCTATCAGGAACACGCCGACTTGATCGCCCTCGGTGCGTACAAGGCCGGGGCGAACCCCGTTGTCGATATGGCGCTGGAGCGCCGTGCCGAAATCCTGCGTTTCCTGCGGCAGGATCTGACGGAATCGGCCCCGTACGACGCCATGCTCGATCAATTGAACCGTGTCACGTCGGTGTCGGGGCCGCGTTCGATGAACTCGGCCACCGCCGCGATGAGGAAGGATTGCTAGTTGCTTGTTGCTAGTTGCTAGTTGCT
>CAIXSC010000289.1 GCA_903921945.1 uncultured Planctomycetaceae bacterium | reverse complement strand
GACCAATGGACTCAGTTGCAGCAACCACACGAAGGACACGAAGAGCACGAAGATGGAATTCGACGAGCTCTCGAATCGCATGATCGGTTGTGCCATCGGGGTTCACTGGCACGTCGGGCCGGAGCTTGAAGATGGCCTCGAACGCCTCTTTCTCGGATACCCTCTTGCTCTTCGTGCCGGTGACCCTGGAACCAACGCCTGAGCTCCGGGATTGTGCTCGCGGGTTTAAAACAGCTCACTGATCGGTTGGCCCGCGCCGACGATGCTCACGGGGCGCCCGGTGCTATCTTCAAAATGGGTTTGCAACGGAACATCGAGGACCCGGTAGAGCGTGGCCAGTAGATCCTGGGGAGTGACCAACCGCTCGACGACCGCGCCGCCCTTGGGCTCGCTGGCTCCGATCACTTGCCCACCCCGCAAACCGCCGCCGCCCATGAGCACCGAGAAGCAGTTGGCCCAATGGTCGCGGCCCGCATGACCGTTGATTAACGGCGTGCGGCCGAATTCGCCCGCGCAGTACACAACCACATCCTCCCACAACCCGCGTTCCACGAGGTCCTCCACGAGTGCCGCCAGGGCCATATCTAGCGGCGGCAGGTGACGCTCGAGATTCGGTTCGATGTTGTCGTGGTGATCCCAGTAACCGGTGTTGATCGTCACGCAAGCGCTGCCAGCCTCGACGAGTCGCCGCGCGAGCAACGCTGCCTGGCCGTACATGTGCCTTCCATAGCGATCGCGCAACGCCTCGGATTCGCGAGTCAGATCGAACGCCTCGCGCACTTCGGGGCCGGTGACCATGTCCAGTGCCTGGGCCTTGAAGCCATCGAGTCCGGCAATGGCGCCCGCGGGATCGATGTCGCGGCGGAGCGAATCAAACTCGCGCAGCAACCCAGCTCGATCGCGGACACTGTCGAACGACAGTCCACCCGGCAACGCCAAATTCGGCACCTCGAATCGCGGCGTGTTCGGGTCGGCGTTCAGTTCAAACGGATTGTGCGTGGCCCCCAAGTACACCGCGCCTTGATACCCAAACGCTTCGGCCTTGGGCAACGCCACGTACGCCGGCATGAGCGGTCGATGGGCGCCTTTCACGCGGGAAATGACCGAACCGAACGATGGCTTCTGCGGCGCGCTGCGCGCCAGCGTCGGTCCGAAATAGCCGGTCTGCATCCAGTGCGCCGACGGCGCGTGAATCCCGTTTTCGTGATGCACCGAGCGGATGATCGACAGCTTGTCCATGACTCGCGCTTGTCGCGGAAAACGCTCGGAGAGCTGAATTCCCGCAACATTGGTGGCGATCGCCTGATACGGCCCGCGGTACTCGGCCGGCGCCTCCGGCTTCATGTCGTAAGTGTCCTGCTGGCTCAGCCCGCCATGCGTCCAGAAGACGATGAGCGACTTCGGCCGCTTGCCGCGAGCCGCGCCGTCGGCGTTGGCGGGAAGCGTGCCCGCCGCTGTTGGGGCGCCGCCTTTAAGCTCGCCCGCAGCAACTCGCCACGCGAGCATCGGCGATAGCGACACGCTTACGGCCCCGGCGCCGAGCACGCCCGAACCGAGCACGCTGGCCCCAAACTCCACAAACCGTCGTCGCGTCATCCCCGTCGTTAGTGGGCGATTCGTCACTGGGCGATTCGTTACTGGGCGGTTGGCTTCTCGCGTGTCGTCCACTGACGAGTGGCCTGCCATTCGAGTCGCCCCACTTTGACTGTCGTCGCCTGCCATGGTTCGAACCCCATCCAACTAGGTGTGCTCATTGCCGACGGGCCGTACCGCGTCGACCTCAATGGTTGAACAAAAACTCATTCGTCGCTAGCAGTGCCCACGTCAGGGAGCGGTACGCTTCGCGCATGTCCGACGGCTTTTCGGATTGCTTGTCGGATTGCTTTTCGGATTGCTTCCCGATCGCCGCTTCCTGTTTCGCCCGCAGGAAGTCGCTCGCGGCGCGGGATTCGCGGGCGGTCGGCGGCCTGGATAGCAAACTCAAGAACAACGATCGGACGTTGGTCTCGACGAGCGTTTCGAGTTCGGGCGGCGTGAGCTCAGGTCGGTGTGACTGGGCCAGGCGATCCACGAAGCCGCCCACGTGGGTCAGCTTTTGGTGGATCTCCTTCGAACTGACCAACTCGAGCGTTTGGCCGAGCGCCGGCGCATCCGCGCGTTCGCATTCGCATGCCGACATCCGGGCTGGCCGACCAAACACATCCAAAAACGAACTCGGTACCGCCTCGTCGGGCAGCTCGATCGCGCGAGTGCCGACGGGAAACTCGCCGGAGACGTTCGGGAAACGCGTCGGGGCGTCCAGGGTTTGGCTGAGCGCGTCGAGCAACACTTCGGCCGACATGCGTTTCGGGTAGTAGCGGGCGAAGTTCTGGGCATCGTCACGATTGGCGTCCGTAGGCAATGAACTTAACGCGTAGGCGGACGACGAACAGATCGCGCGAATCAGCCGTTTGACGTCATACGCGTGCGACGAGAAATCGCGGGCCAAGTGGTCCAGCAGTTCAGGATTTGACGGCGGGTTGGTGGGACGCGCATCGTCGATCGGATGGATGATGCCACGACCGAAAAAATGTCCCCACAACCGATTGGCCATGGTGCGGGCGAAGAACGGATTGTCGGGGCCCGCCATCCACTCGGCGAGTTGCCTTCGAGGGTCGATAAAACGGTCGGTCGCGCTGCCCGCTGCGGTGAAATCCGGTCCGCCAAGCGGGCGCGGAGCGAGCACGCGGCCGGACCGCGGGTGGACGGTGCGGCCGGTAGCAGCGAGGAAAATGGTTTCGTTGGTCGGCACCTCCGCGTCCGCGAACCCGCCTTTACGCCCCACCCGGTCGAAAACGGCAGCCAAGCCGTAGTAATCGTCTTGGCTCCATCGATCGGCCGGATGGTGGTGGCATTGGGCGCACTGAATTCGCACCCCAAGAAAAGCTTGCGCGATCGACTCGACATAATCCGCTGGTGTCCGCACATTGCGATACCAGACCGTGGGCGGGTTGGTTTCTTGGCTACCTGACGCGGTGAGAATGGCGGCCGCGAACTCGTCGTACGGCATGTTCGCGGCGATGCTGTCGCGAATCCAGGTCGCGAACAAGGCCGTGCCGTGGCGCTGTTTCGAAGTCGCGTAGCCGCGGCCCCGGTTGCGCAGAATATCGGCCCACTTGAGCGCGAAGTAACTGGCGTACTCGGGACGTTCAAGCAGCGTTTCGATCAGTCGCGCCCGCTTGTCCGGGCGCATGTCCGCCACGTAAGCCGCGACCTCCGCCGGTGTCGGCAGGGTGCCGCAAATGTCGAGGCTCGCGCGACGTAGGAACTCGCCATCAGTGGCCATCGGCGATGGCGCGATTCCCAAGCGGCGCCACTGCGCGGCAAGCAGGCGGTCGATGGGCGAGAGTCCGGGTTGGCTGGCCCACGTATCCAGCTCACGCTCCGAAGCCGCGTTTCGAACGCGTGGCACCACTCCTTGAAAGAGCCCGATTTTTTCGCCGTACCGCACCATGACCGTGAACAAACCACTTCGCTGTTTCACAGACACGTGGCCCGATTCATCCACCTCGGCGATTTCCGGCTCGTTGGATTGATAGATCGCCAACGAAGTCACGTCCCGTCGCGAACCATCGGAGAACACAGCTTCGACCCGCAACGCGACGCTCGGCGCCGCTGCGTCGAGCCGCG
>CAIXSC010000288.1 GCA_903921945.1 uncultured Planctomycetaceae bacterium | reverse complement strand
GGCGAGGATCTGCTCGAGGGCTTCGTAGTCCTCCGGTTTGTGGAAAATGGTCGACCGGGCGTTGCCGCGGTTCAAGGCGTGATAAATCCCCCCCCCGCTTCGTCTGCACGTTTGGGTCTTCCCATCCCGGAGTCTTATCCGAGCTCAACTCCCCAGAAAAGAGTCCTGACACCTTTTCTTCCATGCCCAAATCAGTGCCTGACTCAGCAAGGATGCCGGGTCCCACTTGATATTGCCATGGAACTCGCTTTTTTGGAGGCTTCTCAACGTTGGGTTTAGCCACGCAACCATCCCACTGAGAGCCTGGGCGTTTTTCTTAAGCTGTTTGGCCCGAAGCCTTCGCTGAATCGGCGATTACTCCGGGTGGCGGTTCCTGCGACTCATATCCAGATTCCTTTCTGACTGAAGCGTGTTCAGTTAGTTTTGGGGGGAATCTGGCTTTTTTCATTGTCCTACCATCCTGACAACACCAATCTCTACGGGAAAAAACGCTTGACAGCGTTGCCCGAGGCTCTTCCGCACTTTTGGTGATTAGGCGGGACCCATGTCTCGCCCGTATGATTCAAGCAGGGGTGGGGCACGGACGGACTTCAGTGACGAAACGGAGGTCGCCCCTTGGATTCGGAGAGCACATACAAGGATTCCAACGGCGGTGTTTTGATCGACGTGCTTTCCTTCAGGATCGCGATCACTTCCGGCGTGGCGGCTCGCAGACGCGGAAGATTGATTCCTTGTCGCGACTTGCTCAGCGCTCGGGCGACAGCGGGCGAATCGAGCACGGTCAGTCCCAGATACATCGCCTTTGATCCCGCCCCGAGGACTTCCGCGGCTTCGGGAGACAGAGTTGAAAGCGCGGGGAGCGTGATGGAGCTTGCTGTTGTGACGCCTTCCACGAATCGCCGCGCCATTTCAGGCGAATCCAGCACCGTCAAGGCTCGCAGGTCGAAGAACGAGCTGTATTGAGTTAGCGCCGGAGCAGCTTCCTTAGAGACGGTTTCGAGGTTGTACAACGTCGAACTGCTCTGCTGCGCAAACCGCTCGGCGAGTGGCTTCGATTTGAGATGCCTTAATGGAATCTGCAAGACTGCCTCAACTTTTGCCAGCGACGCGGCTGCTTCCGGCGAGAGTCTCTCTACGGCGGGGCCGGACAAGGACAAGCGGGGACCAGGGTATGACGCGAGCGCGGCGGCGGATTCGTCCGGCAATTCGTCCAGACCTTCGATCTCAAGGTTTCCCTCATACTTGGCCAGTTCAACGGCCAACGCCGGAGACAGGGTGGCGAAGCCGGAGGTGGCGAATCCTAAGTTGCTTCCAAAGCTCAACTTCGGCGAATTACTGAACTTGCCGAATCCGCCGGGGACCTCTCGAAAACCCCGGTTCAGCGATGTCACCAGAATTCGAGCAGCTTCCGGAGAGAAGTCCTTCAAATAAGGAAACGAGATGTTATCGCCGGCCATCGGCTGACGCGTGGGAAGCTCGGCAAAGGCACCGGCGAATTCCGTAGGCAGCGTGGGGATTCCCAGTTTCAAGCTAGATGTCTGTCTCGCCATCAGGCGGACGGTTTCCAGCGAAACCTCCTCGAGCGCCGGCAGCGAGATCGCCCGCCAACGTTTATTCATCAACAGCCGAGCCGTTTCATTCGAAAGTTCCTGCAGGTTTGGAAAAGAAAGGGAGCCGCTTGGAACCACGATCTTCTGCATTTCGGGGCCGATGGCCTCGGCTTCCGGGAGGGCGCCCAATGCCGCGGCGGCCTCCGGCGAGATCTCCGTGACGCCAGGGAAACTGAACCCGTTGGCTTTGGCAAGCGTTTCCGCGAGCAGTGCCGAGTCCAGCTTCCTCAGGTTCGGTAGACTTAATGTCGAGACTTCCACCACCCCAGGACGAAATGTCCTGTCGGCTAATTCTTCGGCCAAGATGCGGATCTGGCTTGCCGTAAGCTCTGCCACATCCCGCAATGAGATTTTCAGCCGGGATCT
The DNA here is from genome assembly GCA_903921945.1 of uncultured Planctomycetaceae bacterium. Taxonomy (GTDB): domain Bacteria; phylum Planctomycetota; class Planctomycetia; order Pirellulales; family Pirellulaceae; genus CAIXSC01. The sequence goes on along the minus strand of CAIXSC010000288.1, from coordinate 3,298 downwards.
CAACAGCGTTCTCAGGATCGAGTCGGGAAGGGGACTGTTGCCGACCAATGTCAGGTTGACGGCCCTTGGGGTCGAGGCCAACACATTGGCCACTTCCGGTGTTACCGCGGACAGGGACAGGTAGATACCGCCGAAGAAACTTCCTTGCCCCTCTGCCGTGAGCAACATTTCCGCCTGTTCCGCAGACAGCTTCTTGAGTTCAGAAAGCAGCACGAAGGTCGCGGCCAATTTCTTCGCCAGCGGTAGTGAGTCGAGCGACGTCAGGTTCGGCAGCGAGAGACGGCCGACGGTCTCGGCCAGCTTCTCCTGGACGTCAAGCGACACATCGGTCAAGCCGGCCAGCGTCAAGCTTCGTTCGTTCTTGGCCAACGCCGCCGCGATCTGAGGCGAGATGCGTGTCAGGTACGGAAACGATAAGGCACCCGGTCGGGCGGCGAGTTTCTCGGCCAGCGGCACCGAATCGAGTTCCGCCAAGCCGGTCAGAAACAGTTGGCCAGGCAGCTTTATGAGCGACTCGGCAGCGTCGGGTGAAACCGAAGTCACCGAGTGCAGCCAGACGTTCACCGCCTGACTCTTCGCCAACGCGGCAGCCACCTCGGGCGAGAGAGACTTCAGCCCGAGAATCAGCATCTCGCCCCGGAACTCCGCGAGCGCCTCGGCAACCGCCGGGGTGATCTCGTAAGTCCTGCTGAGTTGCAGGATGCCGAAACGCGATTCCGCCTCGACCTTTTGAACCAGCTCGCGGGCCTGCTGGACGGTGATATTCTCGGAGACCCTGGCAGGGACCTTCGGCAGCGGGGGATCTCGGCGCACCAGAGAACGTGCGGGGAACCGACCCTGCTGGAACAACTCGCCGAAGGTGGGCGAAGTGGCAAGTAAGGGATTCGCCGGGATATCCTGGACACGCCGCCCCGCATCCCGTTGCCGTACAGGATCCGAGCGCGCGCCCTCATTGAGCCTCAGCAGCGTGTTGATCGCGTTGCCATACTCGTTGCGCGGCCCTCCCGAGCCGGGAAGATGGCAAACGGCGCAACTGCCGAACGACAGGCTGGTTTTCCGAGATATCTCGTTCACCTGGCGGAGCTGTTCGCCGACTGCGCCATCCAGACCGCATACGGCATGGACTTCGGTGGGAATCCCAAACAAAGCCGCACCGAGCAGAAAAAGACCTAAATGGTGACGCTTTCTTCGGCTGTACAAGGTCGCGTTCATTCGAATTCACGCCTCTGCGTGTGCGTTGAGTTCCTAAAGTGGTCTTTTCACGGCCCTACGGCGTCCGCTTTGGCCAGCAGCGTGGGTGTTAAGGCACTGCCGCCTCCCAGCGGTTCCACGCTGACGACGAACATCTTCGGCTGCTGAACGAAATGATCCGCCTGAATCGGCAGAATCAGTTCGCCTGTGCTCCGATCCACAAAAAACACGCCGCCATTGATCACCTCGTTGTTCGAGGCGTCGCCCCCAATAATCCAGAGCTGATATTGACGTTGCGGCGGGTCGTTGTTCATCAGTCCCTGCAGGCGGAGGTAACCGATCTGCCGTCCGCTGCTCCAAACAACATCGCCGCCTGGTTGTCGGGCAACCGCACGGCCGTCGTTGCTCACCAGTTGCAAATGCAGCACATCGGGAGCCGAGGCCAGCAGTTGCTCGCGCAACTGGGCGACGGTGAGTGTCGCGGTGGATGGAGCGGGCGTATCACTCCCGGGCGCGGTTAAGGGCGGGACGATATTCGCAAGCGGTGGCGAATTCGGAGGCGGAGCCGTCGTCGGTCTGGCGTACCAAGTGAACACGGCCACCAACAGGCACGCCGCCGCGGCCAGCCAAGCGACCACCTCGCGCCGATGCATGCGTCTTCCGTGCGACGGCTTGGCCAGATCGTGTATGCGGGCACGGGCGCCATCGTAGGACGGGTCTCCAGACCCGTCCCCCGCGCTGGGTCGGGTCTGGAGAACCAACCTGCTATTGGCCCGAATGCGGTCTTGCAACGACTGCGGCAGAGTTTCCGTTTCGCCGGCAGCGACCGCCCAGTCCAGCAGGGCGGCGGTGCGGTCCAGGCATTCCGCGTCCACGTCGGGATGCGTTAGCAACAACGACTCCAACTCGCGTTGCTGATCAGCATCGAGGCCGACCAAAGCCCGTTCCGCCAACAGTTCCAGCGGACGATCGTGATCGGGATGCGGTGAGTGGGTCATGTCGTTGGCTCCTTCGCACGTTCCCAAAAATCGGCAGCCAATTCTCGCAAGCGAATCAGGCCACGTCGTGCGTGCGTCTTGACGGTGCCGAGAGGAAGTTGGATTCGCTGGCTGATTTCGGACTGGGACAGCCCATGAAAGAACATGAGTTCCAGGACTTGACGCTCATCGGGCCGCAATTGTTCGAGCAGCTCGCGAACGCGACCAGCCTCTTCGCCGATCTCCAGTTGATCCTGCTGGACGGCAGCCGGCATCGTCAGCGCGTGTTCCAGGTCGGTTGTGTTTGGCTGGCGGGCTCGTTTGCGGTGGTGGTCGATCAGCCGGCGCCTGGCAATCATGGCGACAAACGTGGCCTCGGACGGTTCGCGCCGAAGATCAAACCGCGGAGCAACACGCCACAGGTCGGTGAAGATCTCCTGCGCGGCGTCCTCGGCTTCCGCGTCCGTGGAGGACCAGCGGCGCGCCAGCGACCACACCAGGCGGCCGTAGCGCGTCAGGCACTGTTCCACGGCCCCGGGATGTGCCGCGGCCACTTTATCGAGGATCGATTCTGACACACTCGGATCCAGGCGTTGGAAACTGGCCGTTATCGTGGGCGGTGCCAACTCGCATGGGTAAACGGCTTCCCAGTGGCCTTTTCCACAGACTCTGCAAAGTTACTCGATGGACACACCCCGCCGGATTCAAACCAAACGGTTTTTCCACGAATCCGCCGTAGTCGAAGACCGCAACGTCCCGACCCGCTCGCTGATCGGGAGTGTACACCTGCGGCAGCGGCAAGCCCCCCTTCTGCCTTCGAGGATGAAAAGGTGTCAGGACTCTTTTTTGGGTCTTCCGCGTGGGCGGAGGGTCGACTGGAGGTTCAGGTTCCGCGCGATTGCCTACACCCAATTCTCATCTCCAAAGGGCGAGCTCCGATGGACACAGTTGCGAACGGCCTTGAGTTCCGTGGCGGTCAGCGGCCTGTCGACCCGCTCGGTCCAACGCGGCGAGCGGGCAATGGGCCAAGCGGAGAGCAGGCGTGGTTCCCGCTCGGGCTCGTCCAGCCATCGGCTCAGCGAACCCCATCTCCAGTCCTCGGCTCGTCTGACCAGTCCGGCCCGCAAGGC
>CAIXSC010000287.1 GCA_903921945.1 uncultured Planctomycetaceae bacterium | reverse complement strand
CGATCGGCCCATTCGCAAGCGGCATCCTGTTATGTACGACGGACATCTTGTCCGTCGCGAGCATGTCGAACTCGTCGCGACCGGCCGCGTGGCGCCTAATCGACTTCCGGCCCGAATCGAGTGAGCTCAATCGGCGACGGCCCACGATCGACGGACAAAACGATCGACGGACAAGATGTCCGTCGTACAAGGAAGGGCCATCCCGATCCCTCCATTCGCAAGATATCGAAAACGCTGGCAGCTCTCACTGGTTTGCCAGATCGGAACGTTACTAGGACCCGCCTAATGACCTTGGTGGCCACCAAGCTCGTGTTGCAAGGCGGTCGCGGACCTGATGGCAAACCGACAGACTGGCCGCCTGTCGGCTACTCGCCCAGCAGGCTCTCGCAGTGTTGCAGGAGGCGACCGGCCGCTTCGGCTTCTTCGGTGACAACGCGAGTGGCTCCGGCCTGCAGCACGGTGGGGCGATTGAGTTCGTAGCGGCAACGAACCAAGATCGGCACAGTCGGCGATCGCGACCGCACGGCGCGTACGATATCGATCGCCACGAGATCGTCGGGGACGGCGACCACAATCAAACGGCTACCGGCAACGTCGGCGCGTTCGAGCACGGCGGGATCGCGTCCATCACCGGCAATCGTGCGAAACCCTTGCTGAGCGAACGGATAGAGATTCACCGGGCTCAAGTCGACCAGGCACACGTCGGCGCCGTTCGACTCAAGCCGCGACGACAATTGCCGGCCGATGACTCCGATTCCAAACAGCGCGACCTTCGGCAAGCCGCTTTCCAAGCCCGCCTGAACGCCATGTTCCTCGGCCGGTGGCTCGTCCTCCGTCCACCTCAGCCCAAGCCGCAGGAGCCACGGTGTCGCCAGCAGCGTCCCGAGGGCGATGAACAACATTCGTCCGTACTGCAGCCGATCCACGAGGCCCTCGGAGACACCTTGAGCGACGAGCAGGAAGGAGAATTCGCCAAGTTGCGCGAGCCCGAGCCCCATACCCAGCGCGCTGCGCCATGGGAGACCGACGCAGCGCAAGGCGATTGCGGCGGAAACAGACTTGAGTACGACCATGCAGATCAGGCCGGCCAGCAAGAGCAGCGGCTCGCGTAAAAACAACCGCGGATCGAGCATCATGCCGAGCGATACGAAGAACACGGCCGAGAACGTCTCGCGAAAGGGCAAGACAATCGTGTCGATTTGCTTGCTGAGTCGATTGCCGCCCAGCGAGATTCCAGCCGCCAGCGCTCCGACGGCCGCCGGCAACTCCATCGACGTCGCAACCCAGCTCATCGCGCCCAGCATCACCACGGCGAACAGCACGACCAGCTCGACGCTTCGCAATCCGAGCAACAAGTTCACCGCCCAGCGGCGCAGCATGGCGCGCACAGCGAGCACTCCGAGCACAAACAGCAGCGACAGGCCCGCCAACCGGCTCAAGCTCCAGAGTGTCGGCGCGGGGCCGTTGCCGGTGAGCAACGGCACCAGTAGCAACAGCGGCACCAACGCGACGTCCTGAAACAACAGAATGCCGACCGCTCGCTTGCCCACCGCCGATCCCGCGTAGCCCAATTCCGCCAGCGCGCGGAATACCAGGACGGTCGAGCTGAGCGCGCCGGCCGTTCCCACCAGCAACGCCCCGGACCAGGAGAAGCCGGCAATCCGCGCGGCGATCGTGAGCGGCGCCGAAACCGCCGCCATCTGGATCGAACCGCCCACAAAAAAGAAGCGGCTCAACCGCACCAACTCGTCCAACGAAAACTCGATGCCGACCGCGAACAGCATCAGCAGCGCGCCGACTTCGGCGAGCTGTTGCATCTCATGCTGCCCCTGATTGACCAGCCCCAACGCGCCTTCGCCAATCAACGCGCCAACCGCCAGATAGCCAATGAGCAGCGAACCGTTCAGCTTGCGGCAGACGACGCCCGCCAGCCAGCCGGCGGCGAGCACAATCAACAAGTCGAGCACCAGTCCCTGAGCTTCCATGCGGGGAACTTAGCGGACAGGGCGGTTAGCCTTCAAGCGACCAGACGTGAACCAAGCCGGCGATGTCGGCCGCCGCGACGAACTTTTGGTCGGGGGAGATCGCCAGCGCGGACAGCCAATCTTTGAATTGGCCGCCGCGGGACGAGCCGAGCGCGGCCACCTCCTTGCCGTCTTCCACTTGGCAAATCCGCAGCATGGTGTCGCGGCCTGTCGAAAGAAGGTACTTGCCGTCGGCCGAGAACTTCACGTCGGTCACGCCGTACTGATGGCCCGACACCTCGCGAACCACCTTGCCCGTCTTCACGTCCAACAAATGGACTTTTCCAGTGTCCGTTTCACCGCCTTGGCCAAGCGCGACGAGTTCTCCGTTCGGTGACATATCCGCGGCGACCAACCCCGCCGCGACGAACTTGCGCCAGACCTGCCCGCCACCGTAACTGGTGTCGTCCGGCTTGTACTTGGGAAACATCGTCTTGAGCACATCCAGCTTTTCCTGGCCCGTCCCGGTGTCGTAGACCCGCAACGCCGCGGACGGAATGTCGAAGTCATCGCGTTTATAACGGGCCTCGCTGACCACGGCCGTGCCGCCGTCGGCCGACATCGCGACCGCGAGAATCCAGTTCCACGACAAGCCGCTCCAGCGACGCACTTCTTTCCGTTCAGCCAAGTCCCAGACAATGACACGCGCCGACATGTCGCCGCTGATCCACCGCTTCCCCTCGCGATCGCTGGCCAGCGACAGCACCCAATCGTCATGGCCGGCGAGCGTGGCGACGCTGCCCAACGTGTCGACCTTCACGCCGGGCGCTGTCAGCGACTCGTCCTTGCGGTCGCGTTTCGCCTTCGCCTTCCGCTGGTCGATATCCATGATCGCTTCCGCCGAGCCGCTCGCCGGGTCCGCCGGCTGCCAGACCCGCAAAGTGCGATCAAGACTCGCGGAAACCAACGTCTTGCCGTCAGGCGTCGGCAGTAGGCGCGTGATGCCGTTCTCGTGGCCATCGAGTCGACGGACGGGCGGCAGATCCGGCGCCTTGCGATCGCTGTTCTTCGGCGCCTCGAATGCGGGAGGCGTCTCGGGCAAGTCCCAAACGTAAATCTGACCAGCTTGGTTGCCTGCCGCGAGCCGCCGGCCATTCTCCAGGAAGCAGACCGCCATCGGCCAAGTTCCCTCGAACACCAACTGCCAGAGCAACTTCGGCTTGTCGACCACCATCGCGGACGCTCCGTTCAACAACAACAACAAAAAATAACGGCAACAACATCAATGCATCACGACAACCAACAAACGATCAGCCGGCGGGCAGCGGGCAGCAGGCAGCGGGCAGCAGGCAGCAGTGCAGTCGGCGGCCAGCGGTCAGCAGTCATCGGTCAGAATCTCCCCACGAGCAGCCAGCATCGACCAACCTGCCACTAGCCACCAGCAACTAGCAACTAGCAACTAGCAACTAGCAACTGGCAACTGGCAACTAGCAACTAGCACCATCAAGAAAGCAGTTCCGAGACGACCTTCGAGCCGAACGGGGCCAGGGGCACAGGCCGCACGCCCGCCAGATTCTCGGTCTTCGGATCGATCGACAACGCTTGGTAGATGGTCGCGAAGAAGTCGCCCTCGGTGACTGGGTTGTCCTTCACGTCGTAGCCGTCCTCGTCGCTCGCCCCGTACACCATTCCACCTTTCACACCGCAACCCGCGAGCGCGGTCGTCCAACTGCGAACGTAGTGGTCGCGACCGGCGCGGTTGTTGATCTGCGGCGTCCGGCCGATCTCGCCGGCCCAAATCACCAACGTGTCATCCAACAGCCCGCGTTCCTTGAGGTCGGTTAGCAAGCCGGCCCAGGCATGTTCCATGGGCGGCACGAGTCCCTTGTGCCATGCGAAATTGTCGGCATGCGAATCGTAGCTGCTCTGGCCGACCTCCACGAACGGCACGCCCGCTTCCACCAGCCTGCGTGCGAGCAAGCACCGCTTGCCGAACGCCGAATCGCCGTAGAGCGCCTTGTGCTTTTCCCACTCTTGATCCACTTTGAACGCCTGATGGGCATTTTGGAGCCGTCGAGCCGCCTCGTACGATTCCCGGTGCATCGCCGCGACTTCCGATTGCCGCTCGCGAACATAGCGATCTTCGAGGAACGCCCGCACTTCGTGCCGTTTCAGTTCGCGGGCCGGCTCCATGCTGGAGGCGGAAAACGTCGGCAATTGGCCTTCGGGACTGATCTCGAATGGCAGATACTTCGGACCGAGAAACCCGCCGCCCGCGCCGCCATGGCCAAAGATCTTGATGAAGTTCGGCAAGTCGGTCGCTTCCCGTCCCTGATACTTGGCCACGATCGCGCCGATCTCGGGAAAACGCACATTCGCGGTCGGCCGATACCCCGTGTGCATCAAATAGATGCCGCCCGGATGATCGACTTCGCTGGTACGCATCGACCGAATCACCGCTATCTGGTCCATTTGCCGAGCCATCTTCGGCATCAGTTCGCAAACCTGCGTGCCCGCGACGTTCGAAGCGATGGGCCGGAACAATCCGCCCGTTGGCCGGCCAGGCTTCATGTCCAGTGTTTCGAACTGGCTCGCCCCGCCATTCATGAACAGGTAGATGCAGCGTTTGCCCCGCTTCTTCACCTCGTCGGCCAACGCGTCCAGGTGCGTCAAAGCGCCCCAGTTCATGACGACGCCGCCTGCCGCGGTCGCCACCATTCCTTGCAGCAACGCGCGACGCGAAAGATGTTCGGCCGGACGACAACGAGCGGAAGTTGGAGCGTTCATGGGAAAGGTGGTTAGAAGGTTTGAGGTTTCAGTGTTTTGGGTTTCAGTGACTTGGGATTCAGTTTTTTAGGTTTCAGTGTTTTGGGTTTCAGTGGGCAGTCAGGACAGAGGTTCACCGGGTGGGCGCCGGAGACGTTTCATTTCAAAACCGGCTCATTCGCCCGCTCCGGTACATCGCCTTGTTCGCCTTGTTCGCCAAGCACTCCGTCAATGGTTAAACCGAAACTCGCTGCAAGTCATCAGAGCCCAGATGGCGTCGCGGAGGCGTTCGGCGGGATCTTTCTCGGCGGCCAGCAGCGCGACGAACCGTTCCCGCTCATCGGTCTCGGGCGGGCGATTGAGCATTTGGAGGAACATGCGATCGACCCGGGCTTCCCAGGATTGATCGGACTTGGAGAGTGTGGCCAATAAACTTCCAGGGGCGTTCATGATCAACGACCCCAATTGGCCGTTGTTAAGGTAGAGGTGTTCCGCCAGTCCACCTTGGAAGTCGCCGACGCCGTTGGTGGGCTGGCCGAAGAATCGCAGCATGTAGCCGTCGGTGAGTGGCCGGAAGCGATTCGGCTTTTTCTCGGCCGGCTTATCCTTGTTCGCCTCGTCGAAGCCAGTGGCGACTCGCCAAGATTCGACGAGTTCCTCGGCGGATAGCGGCCGGGAGCGGGCGTGTTGGAACCAGAGCGGAGCCGCTTCGCCCGTCGTTCCGCGCGACGACAGGCCGTAAGCGCGGCTCGCAACAAGTTCCCGCATGTAGCTCTTCAGGTCGAAGCGATGGTCGACAAGCCAACGAGCCAGCGTGTCAAGCAAGGCGGGATGGCTGGGCGTGTTCGAGGGACTCATGTTGTCGACCGGATGCACCAATCCGCTGCCGAAATACTGAGCCCAAACACGGTTGGCAATGGCCCGCGCGAAAAACGGATTGTCGGTCCGCGTGGCCCAGTCCGCGAATTGATCCTTGCGGGAGAACTGCGGCGCGGGCGGCGGTTTGTTGTTTTCAAGTTTCGGTTCTTTAAAGCCATCGGGTAACGTCGGTTCCGCGAGCGGTTCGCCCAAGAGGAACTTCGGTTTCACCGGTTCGCCCTTTTTGCCGGGCATCTGATCTTTGGCGGGCCCCGTAAAGAGCACGTCGCCCGTGTTCTTCTCGCCCACGGCGAACATCGTCAGGCCGTCTTTCTTGCCGATATCCACGACTTGCAAGCGGGCAAAGAAGCCGGCCACCCCGTAGAAGTCGAGCTGCTTCCAGCTTTCAAACGGATGATCATGGCAGCGGGCGCATTGCAGTTGGACACCGAGGAACGTTTGCGTGACAACCTCGGTCAAGTCCTCGGGCTGGTTGCGATACTGGACGTAATACATCGGCGGGCCCTGCTCCACCGAATTCCCTTCGGCGCGCAGCAACTCGCGAACCCACTGGTCGTAGGGTCGGTTGGCCGCGAACTGTTCACGCAGCCATCGTTGGATGCCGTCGCGTTTGTCGGTGTCGAAGCCGGGCGGATTGCGTCCGAATAACACCAAGTCCCACAGATCGGCCTGGTGGCGAGCGAACCGGGGATCTTCGAACAATCGGTCGATGAGCCTTACCCGCTTGTCCGCCGATTCGTCTTTAAGAAACGCGACCGTTTCGTCGTAAGTGGGAACGACCCCGGTGAGATCAAGCGACACGCGGCGAAGGAACTCAGCGTCGTTCGCCGCCGGCGCCGGTTCCACCTTTTCCCGCTGCCATCCGGCGGCCAGCTCCGCGTCGATCACCTCCCGCAACGGACGCTCGTCCGCCGACACGGTCCGAGACCCTGTGGGTAACGCAGAGGCGGTGACCAAGCCGACGAAGACGGCCACTGCCGCCATGGCGGCGAATGCCCCTGGGCGAGTCGAGAACCGACCAGCGGCTCGTTTGGAACTCGCGACGACCTGCGATCGATGCTGTTGACGTATCCGCGAGAAAAAAATCATGGATGCCCGCCGAGGAAAAACGGCCGTCGCTTAGTAAGTCCGCCAAATCTGAAAACCGCCGTGGCCCGCGAGGAACATGCGTCCTTGATCCAGATCGAACAACAGTTGATGCGCGTGCCCCTCGGGCTTGGCCAAGTGGACCGGCGCCGAGTCGCTCGTCTTCCAGAACGCCACGTTGCCGCCGCTATCGCCGCCACCCGCCGTCACGATCCACGGGATTATCGGGTCAGCACTGGCGGCCGTGCTATCACCCACGGCGGTGGCTGGCGACCCGGACGGATTCGCGGGCATCGGTGGCGTTGCCGGCGCCACAAATTGAACATCGTTTTGGATCGCTTGGTGCTTGGCCTGGCCCGCATAGTCGCGGCGAGCGGCCTGCCAGTCCCACAGTTCCAGACGAGCCGGGCCAACGAATCCGTCCACGTTGGTCACTTGGCCAATGCCGGCCAAGGCGAGCTTCGTGCCGTCGGGTGAGAACGCCAAGGCCCGAATGCCGCCGATCGAACGCGCACGCTTCGCCGTGTCGTAGGTATAGAAGTCGGCGGCGGTGAAGCGCGCCGCCACCGCGCCGCTCCCCACCTCCCACACTAGACACTCGCCCGTGCGGTCGGCCGCGGCGACAAACCTCCCCGACGGATGCGCAGCCACCATGTAAAGCGCTGTCGCGAACCCCTGCGGCGATCGCGGCGCATGGCCTCGCAACGTCGCGATCCACTCACCCGTCACACCATCCCCAACTTTCGTCACCATGTCATCGCCCACCGAGACCACGCGCCACGGCGTCGACACCGCATTCACGGGCGAACTGCTCGGTGACGCCGCGCCTGTCGCTGGTGCCGCGCCTGTCGCTGGTGCCGCGCCTGTCGCTGGTGCCGCGTCTGTCGGTGACGCCGGTGGAATACTTGGCAGGATGACGACCTTGCGCACCCAACCGTCGTGAGCCGCGACGGTCCGCAAACGCTCGCCTGTGGCCACATTCCACCAAGCGAGCGTGCGATCGAAGCTGGCGGAGATAAGCACGTTGTCGTGCAGCGCAAGGCTGGCGACGTAGTTGTCGTGCAGGTGCCAGAGCTTCGTGGCCTCGCGCCGCATCACTTCGGCCGCATCCTTCTTTCCTGTGTCGCTTTTGGCGGTGTCGCTTTTGGCCGGGGCTCGCGCCGCGGCACTGTTGCCGTTGCCGTTGCCGTTGGCGTTGGCGTTGGCGTTGGCGTTGGCGTTGGCGTTGGCGTTGGAGGCGCCGTTGGCCTTGGGGCCGCCGTCCATCGGGACGGCTGGCATGTCAGCGGCGGGGGGCCACACCGCGAGATCGGCGGCATAGAGATGGCCGTCGAGACCGGCGCCGAGCAGTCGATTGCGGGCCGCGTCCCGGACCATTGCCAACAGTGTTTGCGGCGTTTTAAGAGCGGCGACCAGCCGCGTGTCTTTGGGAGACAGACGCATAGACGGTTGGATCATGACAGCACCGCCTCGATGGGATGCGCGTCCTCTTTCGCGATCGGCACGGGGCGCGGTCCCCAGTGGTATTCTTTCTTGGGATCGATGCCGACGGCGCGATACAGGGTTGCCGCGAGATCCCACGCGGTCGCGCGGCCGTCGACCACTTTGCGTCCATCCTCGTCCGTCTTCCCATAGATCGTGCCGCCGCGAACGCCGCAGCCGGCGAGCGCGATCGACCACGCATCGGCGTAGTGATCGCGTCCCATGTCTTTATTGATGGTGGGTGTCCGACCGAATTCGGAGAGCACCATGACGAGCGTCGAGTCGAGAAGACCGCGTTCGGCCAAGTCGGTGATGAGCACACTGAAGACATGATCGAAGTCGGGCACCAGCTCCCGATGGCTCTCGAAGTTATCGTGATGGCTGTCCCAGAAACCGCGAGCGATTTTCACAACGGGCACTCCGGCCTCGATCAACCGCCGCGCCAACAGGCACTGTTCGCCGAACGGAGTGCGGCCGTAGCGATCGCGCGCCTCGGTGGATTCCCGTTCCAGATCGAACAGATGGTCGGAGGCCATCAAGCCGCGAACCCGCTGATACGCCGCGTTGTAGCCATCGACCATGTCCGCGCCTGCACGGCGTTCGGCGAACCGGCCACTCATGAGCCGCCGCAGTTCCTCGCGAGCCGCGTAGCGAGTCGCATCGATGCCCTCGGGTGGCGAAACAAACTCGGGACGCAACCCTTGTTCCAGGAGAAGCGGCGAGTGCTTGGCCCCGAGGAAACCGGTCTTCGGGCGACGTCGGCCCTCACTGGTCGTGAACAGCGACACGTAGTCGGGAAGCGTGCTGTCGCGGGCGGCGAGTTCTTTCGCCATCACAACACCGATCTCGGGATAGTCGAGCGCCGGTTCTTTGGGACGCCCCGCGCTGATCAAATCGGCTGCCTGCTCATGTTCCGAGATGCCGGTGTCGAGCGAGCGGACCACGGCCAAGCGATCGGCGATCGCCGCCGTTTTCGGCATCAATTCACCGATTTGATAACCAGGCACTCGTGTCGCAATCGATCGGAACGGACCGCCCGTTTCCCGTCCTGGCTTGGGATCCCACATTTCGAATTGGCTTGAACCGCCCGCAAGCCACAGGAAGATCACCCGTTTGCCGGCGAGCTTCAATGGGGCGACTGCGGGCTCGGCGGCCGCGACCTCGACGCCCGGCCAAGCGAAACCGGACGCGATTCCGCTCAGCCCCGAGTGGCCGCCACCGACTCGGCCGTGGCCAGCCCCGGAAAGACCCGCCACTCCGCAACCCGCCACGCCGGCGAACGCGCCGCGCAACAAAGCGCGGCGGTGGAACGCATGGGAAGCCGCATGGCCAGCCATTGTCTGCTCCTCACTCGCTAATGGTTAAAACGAAACTCGGCGGATGTCGCCAACGCCCAGACCACGTCGGCGCAGCGAAGCGGTCGCGCGGCCATGTCGACGCCTTGCAAGTGCTTCGCCAAGAGCTCGCGTTCGCTCGCCGACGGCGGCCGCTGCAACAAGGCGGCAAAGGCCATGGTAACCGCCGCCGCGTCGTCCGTCGCCTGAGCCATGCGAGCGGCGAGATTCTTGCCGTCGGCCGCCACCAACCGCTGGATCGCGTCGCTGTTCGAAACAAACAACGCCTCGCGGGCACTGCTCTGAAAGTCGGCTGTGCGAGGATCGAATCGCGGCACCAGTTGGTTTACGGCAGATTCCATTTCCAGAATCCGCTCCGCCTGCGTCAGTCCGTCGACTTGCAGGATCCGGGCCAGACGCTGGTCGCTCGCGGAACGTTCGTCGAACGCTTGGTCGCCGGCCGCGATCAACAGCGAGACCGCGAACTGTCGCGGTGAAAGCGGCTTGATCCGCATGGAAGCGAAATCGCCCGGAGCCGCCATCGCGCTGGCCGTTTCCGCTTCGCTTTGACTGGAGGCTCGATACGCGCGGCTCAGCGTGATCACACGGATCGTGCGTCGTGGATCGTAGCTGTGATCGGCGAGGTCGGCCGCGAGCAATTCGAGCACGCCGGGGATCGATGGCGGATTGCTCGAGTGCAATTGGTCGACCGGCTCGACCAAGCCGCGGCCCAATAACTGTTCCCACAGGCGATTCGCCAGCGCGCGGCTGAGGAAGTCGCGGTCTGTAACGGCCATCTCCACCAGCCGTCGTCGCGGCGACCAGCGAACGGCTTCATCCGCCGGTGCGGGCGCGGCCGTCTTCCATTCGTCGAAAGACTTGCCGCTGAGGAACATCATTCGCGCGGTCTGCTCTTGGCCATTGCGGGCGAGGAACTTGATGTCGTTGTCCGCGGCCGAGTCGCCTTTGGATTTGTTGCCCGTGGGAGCCCGCAAGAACGCGGCCAGGCCGTAGTAATGAAACTGAGTCCAATCGGCGACCAACGGATGGTCGTGGCAACGGGCGCAGGAAATGTCGACGCCAAAGAAGCCACGGGCCGTGTCGACGGTCAGTTGATCGATATCCTTCGCGCGTTTGTCGACGAACAACGCGGCCTGCTTCGCGGATTCGCCTTCCGCGCCGCCCGCGATGACTTCACGAAACACGCGTTCCCACGATTTCCCGGTGGACAAGGCCTGTCGAAGGTAATCGACAAACGCTTCGTTGCCCGCCAAACGGCCCTGGACCATCTCGTCCAACACCGTGCCGAAGAACAATGGAAACTCAGCGCTGCGCAGTAAACGATCAACATGCGTCGCATGCGCATCGGCTACCGGATTGGTCGGGCCACTTTTTCCCGTTGACTCGTTCTTGTCTTTGCCCGCCGTGAACGACTCGCTCTCGCGAACCGTGGGCACGCGGCCCAGCAGGTCGAGCGACACGCGGCGAGCCAACTCGGCGGAGGTCGCGGGCGGCGCGGGCGCTACGCCGCGGGACTGCCAATGGGCCTCCAGCAACCGATCGAGTTTGCTGACAACGGTCGACAATTCCTCGGCGCCGGAGACGGTGGATCCGGTCCAACAAGCAAGGAAGGTCCAGCAACCCAAGACAGCGAAAAAAAGCCGAGCCATAAACGGGCTCTCCCGAAGTCGGCGCCTCAGTAAGACAGTCCCAAGGTAGCAAAGTTGCCAAACGAACAAAGACGCCTCAGAAGCGGGGCCGGGAGATGGGCTGGCGGGTGGGAATTCGGGAGCGGAATCTCCGAGGCGCCAGGGACTAGGCGCGGGGAAAAGCTCGCAAGGCCTCGAAACAGAGAAGCGGGGCGGCCGGGAGAGCACCGCCCCGCTCGTGGCAATTGTGATCGTCAGACGTGATCGTCGGACGCGAGCGTTAGATCAGTTCGCGGATTGGCTTGCGTTGTTCCACAAGCGTCTGCGGCCGGCCGCTCGGGTCGAGCAACCGGGTCGCGTCATCGATACCCATGTTGTGGTACAGGGTGGCGAAGACTTCGAGCAGATGCACCGGCCGATCCTTGGCATCTTCGGCGTAACGGGTCGAGGTGCCGATGGCCTGACCGGTCCGCATTCCGCCACCTGCGAGGAAGCCCATCGACAGCCGCGACCAGTGATCGCGACCGGCCGTGGCATTCACCCGCGGCGTGCGTCCGAATTCACCCCACATCACGACCGAGACGTCCTTGAGCATGTCCCGGTCGGACAGGTCTTGAAGCAACGCGCTGAGGGCGCGATCCAGCCGCGGCAATTGCGACTTCAACGTGACGAAGTTTTGGCCGTGCGTGTCCCATCCGCCCCAGTCGAACGTCACGACCCGCACGCCCGCCTCAATCAAGCGGCGCGAGGTGAGGAACATGTTGCCGTCGTTCCCGTACCGCTCGCGGATCTTCGGGTTTTCCTTCGACAGGTCGAGCGCGTCGGCCACTTGGCCCGATGTAACGACGCCCACCGCGCGCTGCGTGAACGAATCGAGCGCGTTCATTTGGCCGCTGCCATCGACATCGCGGCGGATACGGTCCAGGGCGCCGAGCAGGTTGGTGCGGGATTCAAGCCGATCGGCCGTCATGCCACCGACCAAACGCAGGTCGCCACCTTGCGGCTGATACGACTTGTAAACGGGACCGAGATAGCCCGGGTAGCTCATGTTGTAGCTGACGAACGGCGGGGCGCCTGAACCGGTCGTTCCCTGCAGCTTCGACACGACGCTGCCGAGCGACGGACGGCCACCCACGTTTCGCAAGTCGTTACGGCTGAAACCAGTCTGGGTGTGGAAGTTGCTGTGGTCGTCATACATGCCGATCAGCGACCGCAACACGGCGAACTTGTCGGCCATCTGGGCCAACTGGGGCATGTGCTCGCAGATCTCGATGCCACTGACGTTCGTTTTGATCGGGTTGAATTCGCCGCGGAATTCGACCGGTGCCTCCGGCTTGAGGTCGAACATGTCCTGGTGCGACGGGCCACCACCGAGGTGGATGTTGATGACCGCCTTGTGCGACGACTTTACGCCCGCCGCTGCTTCGGCCCGCAACACATCAGCCAGCGTCAGTCCGCCGACTCCGAGCGCGCCAATTTTGAGGAAATTTCGTCGTGAAACCCCGTCGCAAAACGCCGATTTGCCGGCGGCCGTAATCTGCAGCATGGCACGCTTTCTCCGCTGGTCTCGGAGGCGGTTCGAGACGCCTCCCGATGCATTCCCAAGAATCGCGAGTTCCGGCGACGACCAACTGCGGCCGTCCAACCAGCCAGCCCGCGCGATCACTGGCCTCACTTATAGCTGTATCGGCTCGATCAATCAATCTATTTTGATTTGAATTTCGGGAATCCACGAAATCCAGGGGGACCGGAGTGTGGAACGCTTGTTCCGAGTCGGGCGGCGCGGGTGGCGGCTGGCGGGTGGTGGTGTTGGACGGTATTGGGTTACGGCACCACCACGGGGATCAGTGGCGTCGCGGCGGGTTGAACAACGGTGCCTACGGGGACTGGATCGAGCCGGGGGAAGCCGAGTGGGCCCCTGGAATAGAGGTAGGCCTGTCGCGGCCCAACGACCGGCCGAGCGTAAACGACTGGCACGGGGGCGGCAGCGATAACCTGGGGAGTCGCGTACACAGGCGGATTGGTGATGACCGGAGCGACGGCAACGACTGGCGGTACTGCCGACGGGATGGCTTGCGGTGGGGCGAAATGCGTTGCGTGCGGGGTTGGGACAACGATGCCGCCGGGGTGATAGCTGGGTTGGTAGTACGCTGTTTCTGGTGCGGGTATGGCTGCCGAATAGACGGGTCGGGCAACGGTTGTCGGGGTCTGCGGGGTGACCATGTATCCGGCCACGGTTCGCGGACGCCACCAATTGAACAGCGTGACGGGGGTGTACAACGGCGTGACGGTAGCCGATGGCGGGACAGTTGCCGGGGCGAATACAGGGAGAGACGCTGGCGGGATCGCAGTATTGGCAGGAGAGAAGACTACCTGTGGTGCCAGCGGAGCGTACTGGGCATGGGCAACGGCGGGAGCCGCGGACAGTCCGACAAGCGAAAACAAGGTCATTAGGGCGACAGAACGGATTCGCGGGGTGTTCATGGTGCTGAATCTCGGAAGGGCGTCGAACGAGTGGCCTTCGTTTGCGGCGTGTGAATGGCTTCTGACGGTCATAGCGGTTGCGGGGCTTGTTCCGGACGTGAACCGTTTCACGGTAGTTTGCTGGCGAGTCGCCTGGCTGGCAATGTCGCGGGGGAACGACTCGATCCGTTTTCGAGAGATTTGATCGGCAGCACGGTGCGGTTGTGCCGGTTGTGGCGATCGCAACGAATGTCCGGTCGATCTTGGTTCGCGGTTGAATGGCATTTCGTCGGCGAAGCGTGCTCGATGTTGGCAACCGGGCAGCGCACGGATCGCTCGACCTTGTTGCCCTTTCCTAATCTTGGGCCGTTGGTTCAGTTCCAGTGATCCATTGTTGAGCGGTCTCGCCGCACGGAAAAACGCGAACTTGTTCCAGCCAATGCGTCGGCCGGACGGTGCGGAGGGGGAGCCACTCGGCGGTGATCTGGGTGTCGCGTTGTTCGGCCTCGCTGTCACCGACGGGGTCGCGCCCGGCTTGCATCGCCGCGTCACTCGCGAAGTGCGCCAGAGACGATCCAGCCGAGGTCAGCGGGCGAGCGTGGGTGACTTTCCAGTTCCAAACCGAGTGATTCGCCGGCTAAGGTGGTCCGAATTGTTCGCCACAGTCGCGGAATGTTCCCGTGGCAGACAAGCGGGTCGCGGCGATCGGTGAACCACGGATCACACGAAGAGCACGACGGTATGAAAGAAAGAAGCTTTCGATGCCATCGTTTGGTTCCGGCCCGACGTGCCAGTGAACCGCGATCGCACAACCGATCATGCGATTCGAGAACTCATCGATTGCCATCTTCATGCCCTTCGTGGTTGCTCCAACTGAGTCCGGTGGTCAACGCCCTGAGTGGCGAACGACCGATCGACCAATCGACCGATCGACCGATCGACAGAGCGAGAGATCGACAGAGCGAGAGATCGACAGAGCGAGAGAGTCACCAAGCAATGGAGTCACGGAGCGAT
>CAIXSC010000286.1 GCA_903921945.1 uncultured Planctomycetaceae bacterium | reverse complement strand
GAGGATCGGCAACGCAGAGCCACTCGTGAAAACGTCCCGGAGGACCGCTGACGATCGTTTTCCGACCGCCACGGGAAACCGGTGACGCACCGTGGAAACACGCAAGTGTTTACGGCATGTCGAGCCGTAGTGTTGGTAGGGATGGGTTACTCCATCCGAACGTAAGCGGGGCGGCTTACAACGCTTCGCTACAAACGGTGGCGTCGCGCTGTCTCATTGTCCAACCGAGTTCTAGCAATCGGTTGCGATGGGCTGACGCGGCAATGCCTGGCGTTATGGGGCACTGGGGACGCGGGCGGCAATCAGTTTGTCGAGTTCCGCGCGAAGCTTGCCGAGTATTTCGTCGTACGGATACGCGCCCAGCGACTCCGGACCGCGTTTGAGATTGACGAAGTTGGGGCCGCACCAAAGGCCCAAATCGGCGTCATCCGTTTCGCCCGGACCGTTCACTCGACAACCCATCACGGCGATCGTCACCGCGTGGTCCTTCGCGTACGACGTCATTTCCTTCACCTGCTCGGCAAGCTCGACAAACGCCTGATTCTCCACCCGCGAGCAACTTGGACAGGAAATGATGTTCAGCGTTTGCAGACCGTAATCGACCACCGATCGCACGCGGCCGGCCGCGATGTCAGCCAGGATTTGCCGACCTGCGGCAATCTCTTCCGGCTTGCGCGGATTGGGGACGGTCAGCGACACGCGAATCGTGTCGCCAATACCACGGCTAATCAATTGCTCGAAAGCGATCCGCGTCTTGATGATTCCGTCGGGGGGAATGCCCGCTTCCGTCACCCCCAAGTGCAACGGCACGTCCGGACGACGCTCGGCGAACCGCCGGTTCACTTCGATCACCTTCCCCGGATCCGAATCCTTCAACGACACGCAGTAACGCTCGAAGCCGATGGCGTCGAGCAATTCGCAGTGCTCCCAGGCGCTAGCCAGCATCGGCCCGATCGAATCGTGCGGATCGAACGCCTCTTTCTGGTCCGGATCGACGCTGCCGCAATTCACGCCCACTCGCAGGGCACAGTCGTGCTCCGTCGCCACGCTCGCGATGTACCGAACCTTGTCCTGCCACGGCTTCTCGCGTTCATGATGATAGAGATGCCCGGGGTTGTACCGCAGTTTGTCGACGTGAGGGGCCACCAGTTCGGCGAGCCGATAATTCTCCTGCAAATCGATCACCAGGTTCGCCGCCGTTTGCCGCCGAATCTCCACCAACGCGTCGGCGTCCTTCCTGCTGTCCACTGCAATCCGCACCACGTCGGCCCCCGCTTCGTGCAAGGCGTTCACCTGCGCAACCGTCGCGTCAATGTCCTGCGTATGCGTCGCCGTCATGCTCTGCACCGCAATCGGATGCTTGGCGCCAATGAAAATCGAACCAATCTTGACGCTGCGAGTTGGATTGCGGGGAAGTGCCATGGTTGGTGGTTGGTGGTTGGTGGTTGGTGGTTGGCGGTTGGCGGTTGGCCTGGGGTGGTTTGGCGAGGGTTGTGTTTTTTGGGGCGGTGGCTCAGAGGAGTTGGTTGCCATGCGAGAGATCGAAGGGTTGTCGCGCGGGGCGAGCGGTTGGTTCGAGCGGCTTCGCACCGAGGTGAGCCGCCGGACTTTTCTGCGACGCACGGGATTGGGTTTGGGCGCGACGGCGTTCGCCTCGCTGGCGGGGGGAGCGGCGAATGCGGCAGAAGGCCAAGCGGCTCCGTCCGCGACGCCTGCGATTGGCGGGCTGCTCGTCCAACCCCACCATCCCCCGCGGATTCGCCGCGTGATTTGGCTGACGATGGCCGGCGGTATGTCGCATTTGGAGACTTTCGATCACAAGCCAAAGCTGGCCGAGCTGCATGGCAAGCCGATGCCCGAGTCGTTCACCAAGGGGCAGCCGATCGCGCAGTTGCAGGGGCAAAAGCTGAATTGCTTTGGTCCCCAGCACCCATTCGTGAAATGCGGCCAGTCGGGGCAGGAGATCTCCGCGATCTTTCCGAAACTGGCGACGGTCGCGGACGAACTGTGTATCGTCCGTTCGCTTAAAACGGACGCGATCAACCACGATCCGGCGCACACGTTTATGAACACCGGCACGACGATTTCGGGCCGGCCGTCTATGGGGTCCTGGATTTGGTACGGCCTGGGCGCCGAAACCAACAACCTTCCCGGGTTCGTGGTGCTGGTTTCCACGGGAAAATCGGGCCAGATGCAACCGATCGCGGCGCGTCAGTGGCACAGCGGCTTCCTTCCGAGCCGCTTTCAGGGCGTGCAATTGCGGGCGAAAGGCGACCCGGTGCTCTACTTATCGAATCCCCAAGGCGTGGACTCGGCGCGGCAGGAGCAGTTGGTCAACACCATCAATCAATTGAACCGGGCCTCGGAGGCGTTGTCCGATGATCCGGAGATCGCGACCCGCGTCGCTCAGTACGAGATGGCGTTTCGGATGCAAGCATCCGTGCCCGAACTGATGGATATCACGGGCGAGACCAAAACGACCCTCGACCAATACGGTTGCCAGCCTGGGGATGGATCGTTCGCGTCCAACTGCCTGCTCGCAAGGCGGCTTGCCGAGCGGGGTGTGCGTTTCATTCAGCTTTACCATCGTGACTGGGATCATCACGGCAACATTCAACGCGACATCCAGGTGGTTGCCAGCGAGGTGGATCAAGCGGCGACCACGCTCATCAGCGACCTGAAGCAACGCGATATGCTCAAGGACACGCTGATTGTGTTTGGTGGCGAGTTCGGCCGCACACCGATGGCGCAAGGCAGCGGTCGCGACCACCACATGAAAGGCTTTTCCATGTGGCTCGCCGGCGGCGGTGTTCGCGGCGGTCTGACCTACGGAGCGACCGATGAACTAGGGTATAACTCGGTGGAAAACGTGGTCACTGTACATGATCTCCACGCGACGATGCTGCATCTGTTGGGCATCGACCATTTGCGTCTCACCTACCGCTACCAAGGACGCGATTTCCGGCTAACCGACATCTCCGGCGAGGTGGTCAAGCCGATCTTGGCGTAGGGCGCATGGGCGTTGTGTTCGCCCCACGAGCCGGCACGGAGCTAGCTATTCCTCCGACTCGTCCGGCTCGGTGGTTTCTGGCGGCGCAGGGAGCGGCGGAAATCCGAGCGCCTCTTCGATCGTCTCAGCCACGCGGCAGAGTTCCGCCGCGACGCGATTGGCCAATTCACCGTACCGCGGCAGCGATTCACTCGCGGCTTCCAACAGGTTGCCGTAGTCCGTGGCCTCGGGGATAGTCGGGACGACGTAGTCGCCCGCATTGATTCCCGCGGTGGCATGATCGAACGGGAAAGCGATCGTCGCCAGCTCGTCGTGAATCTGAGCCAAGCAGGTTCGAATCACGAGCGCCTCGCGCTCGATACGCTCGTGCATCGCGGACTTGTTCGAGGCATCTTCCGCTCGGCCAAGCAACGCGATCAGTGTCGCGACGCTGTTGCGGATCTGGATCGACTGGGGGTGGAATTTCTGGATCCGCCGCAGCAACGGTAGGAGTTTTGTGCAAGAGGTTCGCAGTTCGGCCGCCTGAGGGATGCGTTTGGCCACGTCAGGCACGAGAAGCAACGACACCGCGGTGGCGAAACGGGAGCGAGCGGAGTTTTCAAACCGCGATAGATCCGCTTCTAGTTGTTGTTGGCGGACGTCGGCCGCTTGCCGCGCCGCGGCCACGGACTGCATGTTGGCGACGGGAATCGCGAACTGCTCCGCATTGGGCGCTACCTGGGCTTCAAACAGGGCGCTGGCGATCTGCGATTGGAAAATGTCGGTATCGGCGTCGTCGAACGCCTTGAGCGCGGCGCGGTACATGCCGCCGGAGTTCGCGATTTCCGCGCGATCGAGCGCCAGGGTGCTGAGGGCCTTGGAAACGAGTTTCGGGGCGGCGACCGCTTCCAGTGACAGCGGCAGGGGGCGCACCGCGACCGGTTCGCATTGAAAGAACCTCGCCATCGCTTGCTGCGACGCGGTTTCGTTGCGTTGCTTTTCGACCAATTGCCCGAGCGGTCGCACAGCTTCCCGTTTGAAGTCGTCCCCTAGAAGTTCGCCATACAGATCGTCGCTCACGGCTCGGTTCAAGGCGACGCTGTCGCGAAACAGCAGGGAAGCGGGCGCTTCGAGACGGAATACGCCGGGCGCGCGTTCGCGGTTGGCGTTGGCGATCCGGTCGCGGTCGCAAGGATGCGTGTCGAACAAACCGGTGGTCGATTCGTTGATGTGCTGCGCGATCCGAAGTCTATGCTCGCCTTTCAATTGCCCCGCGTTGTGCATGACCAATCCTGGCAGATCGTCCACGAGCTGCCCGTCGCGGTAGAACTGGGACAGATCCTCTTTCGCGCCGGAATGGGCGATGCTCAATTCAATTAGCCGGCCGCAGGTCGCGGCGAATTGATCGCTGCCGGCCAGCCGCGCTTCGTGCCGGTCGGCGTCAAATTCCATTTGCCGCATCATGTAACCGGCCACCGCGTTGCCGATCACCATCAAGACCCAAAGCACGCGGCGTGAAAGCCAGACGGCGAGACGGGCGAGATGCAGCACCCAGCCGATCCGCAGGTCGAGTGTGCTCGCCGTGGATTCCAACCACATATCCCAGGCATCGCGTTCGTAGACCACGCGGGTGAACCAATGGTTGATCGTGCGAATGAGGTACGTCACCCGCATGCCCGCGCCTTGGGAGAAGTGGCCGAACTCGTGGGCGAGCACGCCGGCGAACTGGCGTAGGGACAGGCCCGCGACCAGCGGCATACCGATCGTCAACACAAGATCGCGGCTGAACAACATGCTCAAAAAGCCGCGCCGGAAACCTGCCGAGGCATTGATGTCGCAATCGACGTCGATCTGGCGCGGAGGCGGCGCGTGGACGGTTTGGCATACCCGATCCACAAAGGCGAACAGCAGCGGTTCCTGCTCGCGCGACAGCGAGCGTCGCCGGCCTTCCTGCGCCGCGCGGGCAAAGAGCGGTTTGAGCATGAAGACGACCATGATCGCGCCCGCGACAATCGGAGCCACGTAGAGCCCCACCGCCAGCGCCTTGCCGCGGCCCCGGCCATGCTCCAAGATCCCCGTGTTGCTCACCGCGTGCCAGTAAACCAGGTAACCCGAGGCGCCGATGAACGCGACGTACAGGACGGGCAACAGGACCATGACGAAGAGCACAACCAAAATGCCCAGCCGATACGTGATCGTCGGGCGAACGGGCTGAATCGGGCCTTGGAAGGCGTTCAAGATCCGGGCAGCCACATCCGCCGAGCCGTTGCCTGAACCGGTTTGACCCGCACGGGGCACGGTGGATGCCATGTCGCTATCTCCTCTGGAAAAACGATCAACTTGCCGCGGACGCTCCTCGATTCGTCCCAAGTGTAATGACCCCGCGCCGCCTCTGGAATATTGCCCGTTTCGCGGGCTCGTGTGGAGCGGAATTGGTGGTGGACGCTGTCTTCGTGGTAGACGCGGACGACACAGCCAGGAGAACGAATCTAACGCCCAAGTGCCGCGCGACAGGTGGCTCGACGATGGGGAGAAGCAGGCGATTCTCGATTACCACGCGAGCCATCCCAAAAGAGCGCGGCGTCCATTCGGCGGTAGCGGCTGGCGGGGCGGTAGCGGCCTTTGGAGTGCGGCGGCTTCAGGCGCCGCTTTCGCGCGTGGCGCGAGTCGCATTTGACAGACTCGGCCATAGATTCCCGACATTCGATTCATTCGTGATTCCT
>CAIXSC010000285.1 GCA_903921945.1 uncultured Planctomycetaceae bacterium | reverse complement strand
GCGATTTTCGCGGCGCCGTGCCGAACGCCACTCCGAGCGACTTTATCCACTGCTTTCGAGGCGACTCGTTGTCGCACTGGTCGCGGTCCTGGTTGCGGTCGCGGTGTTGACAGCCGGCGGTGGCGAGTCTCGAGCGCGGGCAGCCGCGCCGCTCGAGGGTGTGGTCGAAACGCTTGCAGGCACCGGCGTCAAAGGGTTTTCGGGCGACGGCGGGCCGGCGTCGCAAGCACAATTGAATAACGTGTACGGAGTCGCTCGCGGACCCGATGGTTACCTCTACATCTGCGACATGGACAATCACCGTGTGCGGCGTGTGAGCCCGGATGGGATCATCACGACCTACGCCGGAGATGGGGCGAAGGCGAATCAGGGGGATGGCGGGCCGGCAACCCGCGCGTCGCTGAACCAGCCTTACGAGGTGGCTTGGGACCGGGAGGGGAACCTGCATTTCGTGGAACTGGGCAATCACTGCGTGCGGCGGGTGGATGCCAAGACGGGCGTGATCAGCACAGTCGCGGGCAGTGGCAAACCGGGGTTCGCGGGCGATGGCGGGCCGGCCCCCCAGGCCCAACTCAACGCGCCGCACAGCCTGGCGTTTGATGCCGCTGGCGACCTCTATATCTGCGACATCTTGAATCATCGCCTGCGTCGGGTCGCCAAGGACTCGCGCGTGATCTCCACCTGGAGCGGCACGGGTGAAAAGAAAACGGCGCCCGATGGTTCCCCAATCGCCGGCTCGCCGCTCCACGGTCCGCGAGCCGTCATGTTCGCCGCCGACGGTCGCTGTTGGCTCGCCTTGCGCGAGGGCAACGCCGTGGTGGTGCTCGACCCGAAGACCAACACGCTGCGACGAATGGCCGGCACCGGCAAGTCGGGATTCACGGGCAATGGCGGGCCGGCGCTGATGGCGACGCTCTCCGGCCCCAAGGGGATCGCGCTCGACGCTGCCGGCAACGTCTACCTTGCCGATACCGAGTCCCACTCGATCCGCTATTTGGACACTGCCAAAGGCACGCTGGAACTGCTGGTGGGCAACGGCAAGCGGGGCGACGGCCCGGACGGTCCGCGTCCTCGCGAGTGCCAATTGGCACGGCCGCACGGAGTGGCGGTCGATCGCGATGGCTCGATCCTGATTGGCGACAGCGAAAACCATCGGGTTCGCGTCTGGCGGAAAAAGTAGGTCTGCCATGTCATCCGTCGATGACGCCCGTACACCCGAATCCGCTGAGCCGTCCGCAATCGCCGCGTCCACTGCGGCGTCCGCGTCCACTGTGCGGGCTGGAACTGCCACTCCGTCCGCGTCCGCCGCGCCGCTGATGTCCGCGGTGCGATGCCGCGGCGTCGTGAAGCAGTTTGGCTCGGGCGACACGAAGACGATCGCGCTGCGAGGCGTGGATGTCGAGGTGTTTGCGGGGCAATTGACATTGTTGGTGGGCGAGTCCGGGTGCGGGAAGACAACCTTGATTTCGCTGATTGCCGGCTTGCTGGAACCGACCGCCGGCAGTGTCGAAGTGCTGGGACGCGAGCTCGCGTCGCTGTCCAGCAGCGAGTTGGCCCGGTTTCGCGCTCGGCACATCGGCTTCGTCTTTCAACAATACAACCTGCTGCCGACGATGAACGCGGCCGAGAACGCGGCGATTCCGCTGATCATCAACGGCGTCGCGCGGCGGCGAGCGATCGCCGTGGCTCGCGAGTTATTGGACACGGTCGGGCTGGCAGGCAAAGCCGACTCGCTGCCGACACAGCTCTCGGGCGGCCAGCAACAGCGAGTGGCGATCGCGCGGGCTTTGATTCACGAGCCGAGCCTGTTGGTGTGTGATGAACCCACGGCGGCGCTCGACGGCAAGTCGGGCCAGCGTATGATGGAACTGTTGCGGGCCGTGGCGGTGCAGCCGGGACGAGCGGTGATCGTCGTGACGCACGACGCCCGGGTGCTCGAATTTGGCGACCGCCGGATCCACATGGAGGACGGCCGAGTCGACCGCGTGGAGTGACTGCGATGCGAAGCTGGATTTCGAAATTGTTGCTGCCGACCGCCGCCGCCGGCATGCTCGGCTTCGGACTGTTCCACAGTTTCTACTCGGAACGCGTGTTCGCCATTCCGCGGTCCGAACCGCCTTTAATGCCGTCCCGCAATCCGTTCGGCCAAACCATCGCGGCTTATGGCCTCGTGGAAGCGAAGACGGAAAACATCGCGGTCGGGACGACCTTGCCGGGCGTCATTCGCGAATTGATGGCGACGCCCGACCGCGTCGGCCAACTGGTGCGGGCGGGCGATCCGCTGTTCCGTGTTGACGATCGCCACCTTCAAGCGCAGCAATCGCTTTACGCCGCCAAGTTGAAAGTGGCGGAGGCGGAACTGGCGCG
>CAIXSC010000284.1 GCA_903921945.1 uncultured Planctomycetaceae bacterium | reverse complement strand
GGACGCTTTATTCGTTTGAAGAGCGGCACGTACGATTACCTTGGCGATGTTTCGATAGGGGATCGGTACGACTTCTTCGAATCATTCCGATACTTCGTCGTGGACCCATCCGACCGTGTTTTCCTACCGGCGTACGAGCGGGATGGAAACACGGTTCGAGTCCGCCGACTCAGCTCTACGCCTTTGGGAGGTTGCCTAGTCGATTCGGTGCTCTGCGAACCGGGAACACGCCGCGAGTTTCGCTTCCACGGAACGGCTGGCCAGCGGATTCATCTCGACGACCTAACTGCCAATCAGACTTACTACTACTCTACCCGATCGATGGCTCGCTACGAGCTTGTGTCGCCCACGGGCGAAACGGTTTCCACATACGCTCCGGGGGAGTATTACTTCAATGACAAAGAACCAATATTCGCGCTGGCCCAAACCGGCGAATATCGATTGAAGGTTGCCAGTACTGGCGACCGGTTAGTGGATTTCCAATTCCGCTTGGTAGATGCCTCCGCGGCCGCGACGTTGACTGTTGACACGCCGGCGACGGCGTCGATTGCCGGTTATGAGAGCCAAGTGTTTAGGTTTCAGGCTTCCGGGGGCGAGAGGTTGTGGGTCTCCGACCCGCAAGATTCGTCTGAAGGGTGCTCGATCAGGGGCCAAGTCTTGGACCCCTACGGCGCTTCGGTGTTCGCGAACGGTTGCCTCTCGCCTGGGTTCGACTGGAAAGTGGAGACCGCGGGCGTCTATTACATCGTTGCTTCCCGATACTCAAACAGTATTTCCGGCTCTGGCCCACAGTCCTTCCAGTTGGAATTGGGCGATCGGACGCCGCTCGTTCGCCCGCTTCCGCCGCTAGGCCAGGTGGTGGCGGACTCGATAGACCGAAGTGGCGACAGCCACGAGTACACGTTCGAAGGCACACGCGGCCAACGACTGTTCGCAAGTCTTATCGCTCCACGCGGTTACTCGTATGGATATGAAAGCGCATTCTGGGTGATTTCACCCAGTGGCGCGTTCGTGGTTGGCGGTTACGGTGACTACGGCGAATATGCCGCTTACGACGCGTATGAAGCGCGGAACTTAGAGGGGGCTGTTCATCTCCCGGAATCCGGCCAGTACCGCCTGATCATCGACCCCTACGCACATTGGACACTGGATTACGCGTTCCGAATTGTGAATGTATCCGACTTGCCGGAATTGCCGCTTGGAATCGCGTTTAACGGTTCGGTAACGACGTCGGAACGCAATGACTCCTTCCGGTTCGAAGCGATCAAAGGCCAGGAATTCAACTTCGATGCCCGGGACGATTCTTACCGCGATGGTTACCTTCGAGTCATCGGGCCGAGCGATCGGCTACTTGAATATCGATCTTTACGGGAAGATTTCCAGTTTACCGCCCCCGGTCCCGGCGTTTATATCGTGTCGGTCGTGTCCGAAACCGCGAGCTTGGATCTGCCCTACGAATACGTCGTCACCACCTCTGCGCTACGGTCCGCCGTAGCGTCGATCGACTTGCCCGGCTCGTCTTCCCCAAATCCGATCGGTGAACCGCTGGCCGTCGATACCACCGCCTTAGGGGCGGTTGTCGGAGCCGCTTTCGACGCTTGGATCGCGGCGGGACTTGGCGATCGCGATTGGTTCCACCAGCGGTTCGCCTCGATCGCTTTCGACATGGTCGACTTGCCCACAGGCTATCTCGGCCTTACCGTCGGCGACCGCGTGCTCATCGACCGGGACGCGGACGGGCATGGCTGGCGATTGCCTGGGAATCCGTCGAGTGCCACCGGCGCCACGACGTCCATGGATGACGAGCGATACGACCTCCTAACGGTCGTCGCGCATGAGATCGGCCACTTGCTAGGGTTGGATCACGTCGCCGATTCGGCCGCCGCCGCGTTGATGGCCGACCGGCTATCGCCGGGCGAAGTCCGCCAACCGACGACCGCCGACGTCGACGCGTTATTCGACGCCTGGGCGAACGACTCCGAATAGTTCACAAGCACCCACGCCGCGGATCGGCTACCGATCCGCTACTCCATAAACCGATGCGGCTTATGATGTTGTTTCATCGGTTTCACGTGGCGTTCAGAGTCCGATCGTCAGCGTTGCTACGCGTGGCATGTTCCCATGGCCCAAGGTGCCGGTGAACCTCGATCGCACACCTGGTCACGCGATGAGAGAATTCGTTGGATTCTCTCTTCGTGACCTTTGTGTCCTTCGGGGTGTCTCAAACTGGGTCGACTGCGTCATGCCTCCGAAAATCCTGCGGCGACAACCGCACCCCGCGACTCCTGCGATGGCGACCCGCAGGAAACCCAGAAGGACCTCCCTGTTTCATCACACGCAAGCTTTTGAACCGAATAGGCTTGTCGCTAGTTGAACGGTATTGCGTTAACCGCCGAGCCGTAGGCGATAGCCGGGACAGCACCCCAATCCGTGCCGCCAGTGCAAAATCGCGGCTTGCCGACCGTCGGATGCTAGCGTGTTCCAGTTGGAGCCGGCCGGCAATGGGAAAGGGCGAGCAGCGCGAAGCCGGTGACGAGATTCGGATCGCTCTCCATCCACTTGCGGTCGGTGTTGACCCACGAGCCGTTGGGTTGCTGGCGGCGGGCGAGTTCCGCGATGAGCTCGGCGCGCCAATCGTGCGACTTGCCCTGCGCGTCGACAAAGGAGCCTTCTCCCATCGCGTCGAGCGCTTTGGCGAACGTGTTGTAATAGTAGTAGACGCCCGCTTGGCCCATGCCCGGGTTTTCGGCTACCGAATAGTTCTTTCCAAGCCACAGCAGAGCCGCTTTGACGCGCTTATCGTCCTTGTTCAGGCCTGCGTAGATCATGCTCTTGAGTCCGGCGTAAGTCATGGCGCCATAGCTGCGCAAGGCTCCCTCGTCCGTTTTGCCCGCCGGACTCGCACCGCCTGCCGCCGCCGTATAAAAGAAACCGCCATCCGGGTTCGTCACGGCCGACTTGTTGATGGTGAGTTCCGTTTCCAGGTTCTGGCAACGACTCACAAACAAGAGAGCGCGCTGGATCGCCTCGCTGTCCGCGGCGTTGCCCGTGGCCTTCAACGCATCGACCAGGAACGCGGTGTTGGACAGATCGGGGCGGCCCTCGCCGCCGTACCCAGCGCCGCCGTACTCGACGTCCGACTTGCCCTTGCCCCGGGCTTCGGTGAATTGCTGTCCCTTCAAATAGGCGTCGGCCTTCTTCAACAGATCCGCGTAGCGGCCATTCCGATTCGCCTCGCTAAAGCACATCACCGCCAAACAGGTCTCATAGTTCGGCAACCGGCTTCCCTGTTTCGCGATCGATCCGTCGTCTTGAACGAACGCTTCCAGATATTTGAGGCTCCGCGCGACCATCGGATCGTCCGGCGACCGCCCGTGCCGCAAAAGCGCGGTGGTGACAAGCGATGTGACGCCAGGTCCGATCGGCGACGCGTACGACCCGTCACTCAACTGGCCGCTCGTCCGCAAATAGCCGATCGCCTTCTCGACCATCTGCTCGTAAGCCCGCGCCGTGTCCGCGGGTGAAGCTGCCGGGGTTGGTGCTGCGCTGTTTTGGGCTGCCACAGTTTGGGCTGCCACAGTTTGGGCTGAAGCAGTTTGGCTAGGAACGCTCGCGACGCCGGTGGCGCCGCAGGCCGCCACGGTCAAGGCAAGGGGCGGCGCCCAGCGTTTGGCGTGGCGGAACAACAGACCGCTCAATCCATAGATCACGCGCATCGAAGACACTCCAAAAGATTTCAAGGGAAGAAGGCGAACGGGAGACGGACAGCGGTGGCGGCCTCCGCGCCGCCGACTCGATGGATCTCCCATTCCGATGCAGTCGGCGTGCCGAACAGAAATGAAACGACTCAACCGCAGGTGCTGCACACTATGGGCAACGAATCCGTCGTCAGCAATTGCCGCTCGCTGGCGAAAATAGCGACATGGCTGGCGGAAATTTCGACATCGACCCGTTGCGGATTGGCGATGGATTGCCGTGGGTTATGTCGAATAGACCCAGCGGCCGAGCAACAACATCGGCACGACCAAAAGAACGATCGCGATACCCCATTGTGGTCCATAGACTCCCACGGCGATCGCCGCGTCGAACAGGATCAGCGAGCGGATGCTTGCCTTGACCACGCGTTGCACATGTTCGGGGTCCGGATAGATCACCGCGTTGCCGCCGCCGCGCGCCAGCGGCACGAACATCGCAGCCAGGAGCACGGGCCAAAAAATGTCGGGCTTGAAACGCACTTCGCCATAGGTACCGGCAAAGTCGGGCATGATGCCCAACAATGTGATGCCCGCCGCCATCACGAGCAGCGCGGCGACCAACGGCAACCGCGCACTCGTCCCGGCCTCCGTGCGAGCAAACCAGGTGACGCCGATGATGTAGACGCCAATTCCCGCCGCCGTCACCCATTGGCTCGATTCGTAACCGATCCATCCCGGCTCTTTCCCCGCCACGGCATACCCCGCCAAGCTCATCCCCAGCAGCACATTGCCGCAGCGGCACAGTCCCATTCCGACCGGACCAAGCCAAGTATGCTTGAGCACTCGGTTGTACAGCAGCACGAAAACGGCAATCAACAACCCGACCGCGCCACTGCGCCACGGCATCGCGGCCCCGTTCGGCAAGGCGAGCCCTGCGGCCCACGCCGCGACGATACCGCCGCCGAGCAACGTGAATCCGAGCCATTGGGCATGGGCGAGCGGAATCCGGCCGGACGGCAACGGCCGCTCCGGCCGCTCCTCGCGGTCGATCGCCAAGTCGAACAGATCGTTCAGCACCATCCCCGCCAAATACAGCAGGGACGAGGCCAGGACCAGCGCGGCGGCCGCCCAGGCGTAGCGTCCGACCGGGAAGTCGACAAACGCCAACCCCATCAAGATGTCGGCCATCGCGGTGAAAACATTCGGAATCCGCAGCAAACGGGCATAGGACAGCACGAGCGATGGCGGCGCGGCGGCATTCATCAGGAACCTCGGGAACACACTTAACTGCTGGCGCTGCGATACGCTTCCAGCGCCCGCTGGAATAACGCTCGCGATGCCAAGAAACTGCCGCAGGCCGCCAACAATGCGAACCCGCATAACCATAGATTGTCTGGATGCAAGGGCAACGCCAACAACCTCGCGGGCACGTTGACCACCACCAACACCGGCACCAGATAGGTAAACGTCCAACGCAGCGGCGAGCCGAGCCGGCCGGCGTAAATCTCCATCGGATAGCGGGAGAAGTTCGTGATATAGAACCAGAAATCGTAAAGTGTCTGGTTCCGCCCCAGCCAAATGCTGGTCGCCGCGAGCGCGATCATCAGGCTATATAAAATGCCAACTCCGCACAGCAAATAAACCGGATAAAGCGCGGCCGAGACCGGGTGAAACCGCCATTCGCCGCGCGGAGCGGTGGCCAAGCCATGCAGCGAATAAGCTAATAGCGCAAGGCCCAAAATAAAATTCGCCAGCGATGACCAATCGACCTTCCGCAACGACACCAGAAACTGGGTGTCGATCGGCTTGAGCAACGCGAAGTCCAAATGACCGGTCCGGATCAGTTCGCTGAATTCCTCGCAGTTCGGCATGAAGAACGCCTGAACCAGGCTGTTCACCAGCATCGACGTCGCCAGGAAGGTAAAGAACTCGAACTTGCCCCAGCCGCTCGCCGCGCCAATCTGGTCCGTGTAATTGAAAATCAGGGCGTAGAATCCCAGATTCATCAACGCCCACGAGAGCGACGACACGCACTCGATGAGAAAATTCACGCGGAACGTCATGTCCCGCACCAGGCTGTTGCGGGCGAACGCCAGAAAAATCCGCCAGTAGTCGGGCCGAGTCGAGTTCATGATGGATCCGGGCGAGCCGGTTTCTTCGCTGCCGCCAAAATCGCGTCGAATTCCGACTTCCGCACCGGCTGCACCGACAGCCGCGAACCCTTGCGCAATAACTCCATCGCGGTCAGCTTCGGCATCGTTCGCAATTCGTCCAGGGGCAGCGGCCGCGGCCAGATGCTCTCCAATTTCACGTCCACCATGAACCACCGTGGCGCGTCCCGCTTCGATTCCGCGTCGTAATAGTGGCTGGAGGGATCCCACGCCGACGAATCCGGGTAGCTCTCCCGCACCACCACCGCCGTCCCGACCACGCACGGCGGATCCGCGTTCGAATGGTAAAGCAGCACGCGATCGCCCGCCCTCATCTGGTCGCGCATGAAGTTTCGCGCCTGGTAATTCCGCACGCCGTCCCAACACGTCGTTTGATTCGGCGCACGCGCTAAATCCTGAATCGAAAACGACTCGGGCTCGGTCTTCAAGAGCCAGTATTGAAGCGTGGGAGGCATGGGGG
>CAIXSC010000283.1 GCA_903921945.1 uncultured Planctomycetaceae bacterium | reverse complement strand
GGGGCTTGGCTTCGCCTTCGCGGACCGCGTCTTTCCTGGAATGGAATCGACACCGCGAATGTGCGGGTGCCCGCAGCGGATGCGTCCGCTGGGCACGCGTCAAAAGGCCCTTCATCCCCAGTGGATCCAACTGCCGGTCCCACGTCGACGCTGGAAGCGCCTCTGCTGGACGCGCCGAAGCTGGAATCACCGGTGCTCGACGCGCCTCTGCTGGACGCGCCTGTGCTCGACGCGCCGAAGCTGGAATCACCGGTGCTCGACGCGCCTGTGCTCGACGCGCCTGTGCTGGACGCGCCTGTGCTCGCTTGTCGATGGGTGCCGATGTTGCCACGGAGCTACCGAGTGCTGTCGGCAGTGCCGGAGGCGAATACGCCGCAGTGGGGCTGGTCATGGCTCGATTTTGTGCGATTCACCCCATCGCAGAGCATTTCGTGGCAGGAGAACACCTCGCGGCAGGAACGCATTTCGCGGCAGGAACTCGGCACCGATGTGGAACGAGTCGCGGTGGCCGTCGGCCAGGGTGCCCGTTACGACGCACGAGCGCAGTCGGGTGCGTCGCTGGAAAATCGCGGCACGGTCCAGATCTTGGTCGACGTGGGGCGATGCGCGGCCGAGCGGTGCTTCGCACTCCTTCCGTTCCGGTCGCCTCTGGAGACCGGCGATAGCGAGGACGCTTGGATCGCGTGCAGTGTTGCCGCAGCGCTCGATCCGGCTCGCGAATCGCGCGAAACGCCCAAAGCGCGCGAAACTCGCGGCGAGGCGGGTAACGAGTCGTCGGCCGAGGTCGACGCCAGCGTTATGTCGGGATTCAGCGCGGAAGTCAGGGCGGTGAATGGCGACTGGTTGCGGATTGGAGGCTGGACGCTGGCGTTCCTTCAGTGGGGATGGGCTGCGAGTGCCGCATGGCGGAATCCATGGCGCGCCACGCGTCGCGGCGCGATCCTGGCGGGCGCTTTGTGGGCTCTGGCTCCGTGGGTCCCCGACTTGGCAGTGGAGATGGTGAGCGGGCTGTTTTGCGGCGAGCTGCTTGGGCTTGCGTGCGGCGGTTTGTTCGCAGCCTGGACACGATGGAAGGAGGCGTCTGTGGAATCCGCACCGCCTTCAAAAGCGGTGCTTGCGAAAGTGACCGGCCAGCTCGTGACGGCCCCGGTCATCGTGCCGTTCCTTCTGATTCTGGTTGGTGGCTGGCAGTTGGCCGAATCGCGTACCAAGTCGATTTCAGGAATCGCCAGGACGGTCGCGGGCGACGGGAGTGGAAGATGGTGGGGCTGGCCGTGGGACGTCTCGGGGCGGCAGGCGATGGCGGACGAGTCGGCTCGACCGGCGATCGCGGAACCCTCGCCCGTCTTGTTTCCGGTGGATGACGAGGGGCGGCCGACCGGGGACTATGTGCATGTGCCGCGGGCTTTCTACCAGGAGTTGCGGCGACGGGCCCGCGGCCTATCGACGCCTTTGCCGGGATGGCTTGCTCGTTCGGCGCAGTATCGCGGCTTGGTACGCGACCGCGGTGTATCGCTCGAACGTTCGACGCCGACCTGGGAGATACCGGCGCTCACGGCCCGCTGGGAAATCGAGATCCTAGCGCCCGACCAGCGTGTGAGCTTGCCGCTGCGTTTGGCGGGAGGTGTGCCGCTGCGGCAGCGGATCGCACGGGACGGCGTCGAGTTGGAAAATGTCGGCGAGTGGGGCGAAGCGGGCTGGACCGCGTTGTTGTCCACGCCGGGGCTTTACGCGATCGAACTCTCCTGGCGGCCGGCAACTCGATTGCGCACGTCAGCTGAATCGACGGGAAATGACGAAAACCTGCCGCTCGGCGAGCGTTACGGTTTTACCCAGGCGATACCCCGCATTCCGGACAGCCGGTTGGCGATCGAGTTCCCCGAGGGCCCGCGATGGTTGGAGTTGCCCGGTGTGCGGGGTGGCATCGTCCGCGATGAACCGGGACGCGAGTGGCGGGCTGAATTGGGGCCGGTCCAGCAGTTCACCATCGAAGGCTTGGCGACCGCTAGCGATCTAAACCCGGCGATGCCCGTGAACGTCGACCAACTCGCGTGGGTCCGCTTCCGGCCAGGCTCGGTGACGCTCGAAACGGTGTGGACTTTCTCCGCGACCGAGGGCCCCTTGCCGCGGCTCGCGCGGTTGTCGCTCGATCCGCGGCTACGTTGGCTTCCGCTGTCGGCGGGCCAACCGATCGCGCGGATTTCCAACCCCGAGCCCGGCCAACCCTGGATTCAATGGGAGTGGAACGAGTCCGTTGGCAGCCAAGCCCGCATTCGGCTCTCGTTTTTGCTGGCGGGCGCGACCGGTGTCGGACAATGGCGCATGCCGCGGCTGGAACCTTGGAATGCGCGTACCGATCGACGCTGGTTGGCCGTCTCGACCGATGCCAACCTCGAGTTGCAGCGGACGGCGGCCAGCACACTGACGCCACTTCCGATCTCGGAGTTTCAAGAGGCATGGGGAGGAATGGAAACGCCGCCCGCCGCCGCCTTTCGCCAGTCCATGGGCGAAGGTGGTGGCGGACTGTCGACGCGGTTCCGGGATCCGCGGTGGTCAGCCCGTTCCGCCGTTCGAATCGGCATGGATGTCGGCGAATCCCAACTGTCTTGGGTGGCGGATATCGAAGTCACCCAAGGCTCTGTCTGGTCCCATCTGATCACGGTGCCGTCGGATCTGGTGATCGACGAAGTCACAGTTGCCGAGCGTGGCCGTGTGAACGGCCGGCCAATCCCCTGGACGAAACCGAGTCCCGACCGGCTGTGGTGCCACTTCGACGCCGCGCGTGAATCGCCCCACGAACTTCGAGTCCGTGGCCGTCTACCGACGGGGCCAACTCGAGTTTGGACGCCGCCGATGCTATCCGTGGTCGGCGCCGACACGTTGGCGGAACGCGTGACGCTTTACCGCCCCGCGCATGTGGCCGTCGATTTCCAGGGAAAAAGCAAACCAATACCGGCCCCGTCGGCGGCGGATACCGCGACGGAAGCTGACTTTTTAGCCGGTTGGGGCCGCCGGTTGGGTTCTTGGGAAGCCATGGGCCGGTTGTCGGCCGAAACATTGCCGAAACTGAAGGTCCGCCCCGAAACGGTTCGCGTTGGCGCTCGGGTCGGCACGTCCCTCGCGCCGTCGCCGGCGGGTGTCGCGGTTGAGTTGCGTTTGCGGCTGTCCGTTCGCCAAGGAAGACTGGATGAACTGCGGGTCGAACTGCCGTTGAACTGGCCAGACAACCCGGTGATTGAACCGGCCGTTTCGTATGCCTGGGCGAACGCCCCTGGCGGCCCGCGTAAACGATTGACGCTGCGTCCCGAGCAACCTTGGACGGGCGACTTTGAGCTGAAGATTTCCGGGCCGGTGGCAGCGGTCGAGGAAAGCCAAGTGGACGTTCCCGAGGCTCGGTTGCCCGATTTGGCGACGGCCGAGTATTACCTGTGGTTGCCGCGGCGGAACGACGTCGGTGAGTTGCCCTGGGACACGAGTGGTCTGCAGGCGGTCGCGGGGGCGGAGACCGGGCGGGCCCCCGTTCCTTGGCCCTTTCCCGAGTGGAAGGAGGGCGAAGGCACCGCCTTTCGAGTCGTAGCGCCGCGGTTTCGAGTGCTCCTGCGAACCGCGGACGCGGGGCCCCGCGCTCCCGCCGTCAAATGGGCCGAACACCAGCTATTCCTGGATGCCGGTTTCCATGGCGGAGGCGTTAGCCGGTTTCTCCTCGACGGCGCCGGCCGGGATTCCTGCCTCGCCACCCTGCCCGCAGGTTCCCGCCTTCTCGACGTGCGACTCGATGGCCGCCCGGTGCGGCCCGAACCTCAGGGCCCCGGCCAATGGCGAATCGCGCTGTTCGGAGCCGATTGGCCGCAGTGGCTGGAGATTGTCTATCACCATGAACCGATCGCCAGGGCCAACCATCGACCCGTGCCGTTCGCCAACATCGAAGCATGGCCCGTGGAACGCGCGGGCTTTCGCGTGCTGGTCGATGGACCGTTTGTCGATCCAGAGGGAATGACTCGGAGAGCGGCTGGTGCTCCCGGCGCAACCACGGCGGATATCGCGGCCACGATCATGACGACGGGAGAAACCGCGCGGACCGGCGATCGAAACCGCCTGGAAGCGTTTTGTGAAGCGATCGAGTCGGCCGCGGATTCGTCGCTGGCCCGTTCACCACGGGAATTGGCGGACTGGTGGCCCGTTTGGGAACGGCGATTTCAACGCGCATTGGAGTCCGCCCGTCGAGCGAGCGAGTCGCGGTCGGCGGTGGCGGCTCGCGAACCCCTGCAGCCCAACTTCGCCGGCCAGGTAGCGGTCGCGGATGAAGTCGCCACCGAGGCCGCGTGGCAAACCGCGATCGGCGGATTTGCCCAGCGGTTCGAGGCGGTTCGAACGCGTCTGAAGCTGCCTGGGATGGAATGGCCGGCCGATGACGATGGGGGACGTGATGCGATGTCGGAGCCAGTTCCGACAGCCCGAACTTTGGGGACGCCAAGCCCGATGGCGGCCGCCGATCGCCGGAGTTCCTGGTTCGAAGGCGCGGATGGCGTGTTCGCGACAGGCAGTGTGACCCGAGTGGGACAAACTCGGACGGTCAGTTGGTTGAAGTTGGGCCCAGGGACGGCGCCGTCGGTGGCATGGGTCCGATCCCACGGCCCGCCGGGCCAGCTTTGGAAAGTGGAACTGGCCAGGGGAATCTGGAGTGTCGCCGCGATGTTCGCGGGACTGCTTGCAAGCACGTTGGCATTCCGGATTGCGGGAGCCCGCGAGCGATCCCGTCCACGGGCCGACGTGGGCGCCGCCAGTTCGGCGACCGATTCCCGAGAGTTTGGTTCAGCCTCAGCCCGCGTGACGGGTGGTCGTGTCGCTTCGCGAGTGGCGGTGATCGCGGCGGGACTGGCTTGGTGGCTGTTCGGCCCTTGGCCCGGCATCGGCTTGGTGTTTGTGGCTTTCGGGCTTTGGTGGCTCGGCCGTGGCCGTTGGCGGCGGCTTGGTTGAGGCGCATGCGGCGGGCATGGTTTGGCGAATCGGCGTTCCCAAGCTGAGGCGTTCCGAGAGCGGTCCGAGCAAAGTCGGGCCCCGAGCTTTTGGATGCGGCATTTCGGCTTGGCAAGATGGAAGCGATTCTGCTACCCTCACGCAGTCCGGGCATGGCTGCGGGGCAGTCGCAACGGTGGGCTCGAGTAGCCCCCCCTTGCGGGCCGTTCGCGGGTTGGCTCCGGCGGCGGAAAGGATAGGCCGCGAGTCTGGAAGGAGTCTAAGATGGCGACGGTCGGCAAAGAGGCGTTTTGCGTGAACATCCGCTGGTTGATCCGCCGTGACATGCCCGAGGTCTTGGCGATCGAAAAGCAGGGCTTCGAATTTCCCTGGTCCGAAGAGGATTTCCTGCGTTGCTTGCGCCAGCGCAACTGCATCGGAATGGTTGCCGAGCACGACGAGCGGATCGTTGGGTTCATGATTTACGAGCTTCACCGGAGCCGCTTGCATGTGCTGAATTTCGCGGTGAGGGCCGAATTCCGGCGCCGTGGTGTCGGCACACAGATGATGCGACGACTGGCGGCCAAGCTTTCACAGCAGCGCCGCGATCGGATCCTGTTGGAAGTTCGCGAGACGAATCTGCCGGCGCAGTTGTTTTTCCGCGCGAACGGTTTCCGGGCGATCTCGTTGCTTCGCGATTACTACGAGGACTCGCCTGAAGACGCTTATTTGATGCAGTTAACGTATGAGTCGACTGCGGGCGACGCGCTGGTGGATGATGGTTCTCGCCGGCGGGCCTGCTAGCGGAAAGTCGATGTCATGACGCGTTGGATCCTGGCGGCGGCCGCGATGGCGGCCGTAATGTCGGCCTTGATCCTGTTCGTCCGCGCTTGGCGACGTACGCACTACTCGCTCACGCAGTACGTGCTTTTTTTGGGCGTTCGAGCCATCGTTCGCTATCAGTGGCGAGCGGAACTGCCGGACAAGCTGACGTTTGATCCTGCGCGCGGGGCGGTGCTGATCTGCAATCACCGCAGTAGCGTCGATCCGTTCTTCATTCAGGTGTTGTTTGACCGGCCGGCTCGCTGGATGGTGGCTCGGGAATACGTCGAGCACTGGGCGTTTGGCTGGTTTCTGCGGGCGTGCGATGTGATCCCAGCGGCTCGAACGGGGCTGGATGTGGCCGCGATCAAAGCCGCTTTGCGAACGGCGCATCATGGCCGGTTGGTGGGGATGTTGCCGGAAGGACGCATCAATACGACGGGCGACATCCTGACGTCGTGCCGGCCAGGACCGGTCTTGGTGGCACTCCGAGCGCGGGTGCCGATCGTGCCGATCTACATCTTCGACGCCCCCTATGGCGGGACGCCCGCCAGCCCGCTATTCCGCCGCGGGCGCGCTCGAGTGGTCATGGGCGAGCCGATCGATTTGTCCGAGTTTTACACGCGGCGCCGCGACAAGGCGTTTCTCGGCGACCTCGCGCTGAAGATCTACAAGGAACTCGCCCGACTCGGCGGCCAACCCGACTTCGAACCGCAGCTCGCCGGCCGCCGCTGGAAACACGGCATCGAACCGGCCCCCGCCGACAGCCCTGGCTGACCGATACCGCCTTCCTCGTTTACGGCGCCCTCGTTTACCGCGCCCTCGTTTGCCGCGCCCTCGTTTGCCGCGCCCTCGTTTGCCGCCGAGCCGTAGGCGACGCTTGGGCCACAACAGCAAATCCACTCAAACAACTACCTACCACGGATAACATGGATGGACATGGATGGACATGGATGGCCGTGGTCCGTGTCATTCGGTGTTGGTCCGTGGCTAAGGTTCTTCTTCATGCATTGCGCCGCATTCAAGACGTCGTGGCGGTTCCACCGGGCGGCTTACGCCGCTCCGCTAAAAATTCCGCCGGTCGGTTTAGGTCGCGTCGAAAGCCATTTCCACACGCTACGTTTCCGCCTCGCGCGGTCCGCCTTTCCCGCCGCGACGCAGCAAACGCAATAGGGACTCACCCAGCCGCGTTAGTTCCGGCTCGTCTTTTCCGTGGGCCTTTCGGGCAATCAACCGGACGGCGTCGGCGGGAAACTCGCGGGGATCGAGTTGGCGGACGGAGACCGGACGCCGCGACCGCCGTTCCTGGGCGTCGACGCAGCTCTGAGGCGCTAATCCCACGCCGGCCCCTGACTCGGCGTATTCCAGAATCGCCTGCCAACCGCCAACCTCGAGCGCGATATCGACCGTTCGCTTCGCGGCCCGCACGCACCATTCGTCGAACTGCCGCCGCCGCGACGCGTCGGACTCGGGAAGAATGAACGGCATCCCTCCCAGTTCCTCCGCCTTGACCAGCCGACTCACGGGCAACTTTTCCCAAGTGGCCTTCCAAGGCGAACTGGCCAGCGGATTCGCGACCAGCACAAACCGGTCGCGAAACAGCTCCTCGATGTACAGTTCCCGCTTCGCGATCTTCAAGATGGCCGCGGGGCTGTCGGTCACGATCGCCAGATCGAACTGCCCGCTCGCCACCCCCTCGATGCGCGTCTTCCCCCGAGGGCTCGAAATCCTGACCCGCCCCTCCGGATGCCGAGTTCGGAACTGTTCGACCGCCACGCGGACAAAACCGCCGATCGCATGCTGTCCGCACGCCAACGCCACCGTCGGCGTCGCTTGCCGGCCCATGGCGACAAACTGCTCCATCTGCTCGTAGCGGCCAACGACATCGGCGACGATGCCGACCACCCGCTGCCCTTCCTCGGTCAACCGCCAACGTGGAAGAGCCGCTTGATAAGGAATTGCGGCCGCTGGCCCGCGAATTCGGCGATTTCGAAACGTTAGCGCGCGTGGGACGCCTATTCAAAGACGCTGGCGACAAAAAGTGGGAACAATCCCAACTGCCGTACGACCGGTTCAAGGACTCCAGCGGCTGGCAAATGTATCGCAAATCGCGGAAGGTCTACGAGGAAGCCTATTCGGCGACAGGCGACTATTACGTCGGCATTAACGCCGCGACTCTGGCATTTCTCACGGGCGAGCGCGACAAGGCGCAAGAGCTGGCCGATGGCTCGCCCAGTGGAACGAATCCTGGAAGGCGTTTTTCTTCGTCGGCGGCCACCGCGAGGGGACCGAAACGTTCCGCGAGTGCGTTGTCCGCGAGATTGAAGAGGAACTGCAACTTGGTCCAGTCGACTGCCGCGTCGCGCCCGCGGTGTTCCACCACCTTGAATACCGCGCG
Organism: uncultured Planctomycetaceae bacterium; assembly: GCA_903921945.1. Taxonomy (GTDB): domain Bacteria; phylum Planctomycetota; class Planctomycetia; order Pirellulales; family Pirellulaceae; genus CAIXSC01. The sequence goes on along the minus strand of CAIXSC010000283.1, from coordinate 159 downwards.
ATCTCGCGCTCGGCGGGAACACTCACCGACTACACCATGGAACTATTCCAGGCCCAACCATCGGCCGCCGCGCTGGAAAAGATCGAACGCAACCCGCACAACAAGTGGCTCGACCAGGAAGAAATCGCGCGGCTGGAAGCGCACGACGGCCGCCCTGTC
>CAIXSC010000282.1 GCA_903921945.1 uncultured Planctomycetaceae bacterium | reverse complement strand
TCGTACAAGTTGCCGCAGATGCCGCCGAGCACACAGCCTAGGGCGACCAGCAACCAACGATCGCGGATCGCCCCGCCTCGAATCAGCCAAAACACGATCCCCAGGCCAGCGAGCACGGAGATGCCAGCGAAAACGAACGAGTAGCCCTGGCCCATTCCCCAAATCGCGCCACGATTCCAGGAATGTTGCACTCCGCAAAAATCTTCGACCAGCCACCACTCGCCATCCCGGCCCGGCCCGCGTGGCCACCGGAACACCCAGAATTTGGTCAGCCAATCGGCGGCATACCCGACGATCGCGATGGCGGCAAACATGGCGAAGCGGGTTCGTAAATTCGCCTCGCCGCCCAGGTCAGACTGAGTGGCGGATTGCGTGGCGGATTGCGTGGCTTCAGTCCCGGTATTTCCGGCCAGCGAATCGGCCGCCGATATCGCTCGAGTCCCATCCGTGTCCCGTGCCGCGTTCACGTCGTCCCTCGCGTGTTCCACGTTCCTCGTTCGTGCGCTACATCCGCCCCTGGCTCTGAACACGCTGTGCGCATTTCACGCAGTGCGCAGTGTACGGAAGGGCCTGCAAGCGCGCTTTCGGAATCTTCCCGCGGCACTCGGTGCAAACGCCAAACGTCGAATCTTCGATCCGCTCCAGAGCCGCCTCGATTTGCCCCAAGGTCTCCTCATCGTTTTCCATGAGGCTGAGGGTGAATTCCTGCTCGAAGTTATCGCTTCCCACGTCCGCCATGTGAAGCGGCATGCTCGATAAGTCGCCACTCGCTTCGCTGCGCGTCTTGTTGAGGGCCGCGTCCGCCATGGCATTGACGTCGCCCCGCAACCGGCCTCGCAAGGCCAGCAGCAACTGCTTGTACACTTTCGATTCGCTCTTGTTCATGGTGACCTCGCCACAGAAGCTCGTACCGTCGCCGTCCGCGTTGGGCCAGACCCAACTACGCACTGTACGCAGGTTCCCTGTCAGTGTCAAACTGGAGAATTCCGCCGGTTCGCCAGCTCACGGAACGCGGTCGTGGGTGTGAGCCGCGTGGCAAAGTGGCTATCATACGCCCGTGCATAGCAGCGTTTCCGTCCGCGGTCCCATTCGGAGTCGAATCGACCATGCGTGGATGCTTCCGCCTCGCCGCTCTCGCGTTTGCCGTGACCTGCACCCCGCTGGCTGCGGTCGCTCCGCCTCCGGCTTTCTCGCAACAGCCAGCTACCCAGGTGCCCCCCCCGGCCGCTGCCGACAAACAAGCTGCCAACAAACAAGCTGCCGACAAACAAGCTGCCGACAAACAAGCTGCGACGGACTCGGTAGACCGCGACTACGCGGGCGAATTGCCACGCATCGCCCCGCGCGAGCCCGCCGACGCGTTGAAAACATTTCACGTCGCCAGCGGCTTCGAAATGCAGTTGGTCGCCGCCGAACCGCTCGTCACCGACCCGATCGCGATGGCCTTCGACGAGGACAACCGCCTGTTTGTCGTGGAGATGCGGGACTACTCGGAAGACGACAAGGCGTTCCTCGGACAGATCCGCCGGCTGGAGGACACGGACGGCGACGGCCGCATGGATAAGAGCATCATTTTCGCGGAAGGACTCTCCTGGCCGACCGCTCTGACCTGCTACGACGGCGGCGTGCTCGTCGGAGCCCCGCCCGAAATCTTCTACTTGAAGGACACGGATGGCGATGGCCGCGCGGACGTGAAACTCCACCTCTTCACGGGATTCGCCCGCAGCAACGTCCAGGGCCTGTTGAATTCATTCCAGTGGGGCTTGGACAACCGGATTCACGGCGCGACCAGTAGCAGCGGCGCCGCCGTGCTTCCCGGCCCCGACCATCCGCTTGCCAAAACTTCCCCCGCTGCTCCGCCAGCTCCGATCGCCCTTCGCGGCCGCGACTTCACGATCGACCCGCGTGGTTGGCGGCTCGAACCGGCGAGCGGCGGGGCGCAGCACGGGATGTCGCTCGATGATTGGGGCGGCAGCTACGTATGCTCGAACAGTGACCACCTCCAGCAGGTGATGTTCGAAGACCGCTATGTCGCCCGCAATCCGTACCTCGCCGCCCCGTCGTCGCGGTTGAGCATCGCCGTGGACGGCCCGCAGGCCGACGTCTTCCGCACCAGCCCGATCGAACCGTGGCGCATTGTCCGAACACGACTACGCAGCAAAGGCGTCATTCCTGGTGTGGTCGAAGGCGGTGGACGCGCGTCTGGCTACTTCACCAGCGCCACGGGCGTTACCATCTATCGCGGCGACGCCTGGCCCGAGTCGCTGCGTGGCATCGCGGTTGTGGGCGATGTTGGCGGCAATCTGATTCATCGGAAACGGATCGAACCCAACGGAATCCCCAACGTCGGCAAGCGGATCGACGAAAAGAGCGAGTTTGTTTCGTCCGAGGACATCTGGTTCCGCCCCGTGCAGTTCGCCAACGCGCCCGATGGAACGCTGTACATCGCGGACATGTATCGCGAAGTGATCGAGCACCCGGCCAGCTTGCATCCGGTGATCAAGAAGCATCTCGACCTCACCAGCGGCCGGGATCGCGGCCGGATCTATCGGCTCGCCCCGACCGGTTTTCGCGGGTCCGCGCCCGCCAAGCTCAGCCAAGCCTCCACGGCCGAACTCGTCGGCCTGCTCGAACACACCAACGGTTGGACGCGCGATACGGCTTCGCGACTGCTGTACCAGCGGCAGGACCGCTCGGCAGCCGCTCCGCTCGAAAAGCTTGCCCGCGACTCGCAACGGCCCCTCGGCCGGCTGCATGCGTTGTACGCGCTCGACGGCCTCGGTCTGTTGTCCGCCGACACGCTTCGGGGGGCGTTGCGGGACGCCGATGCGGGCGTGCGTCGCCATGCGGTCCGGCTCAGCGAATCGCGTGTTGCCGATGCCCCCGAGCTTCGCGAAGCGGCGTTCACGCTTGCGGACGACAACGATTTGCGGGTCCGCTATCAAGTGGCGTTCTCGGCCGGCGAGTCCGCGGGTCCGCGGCGGGCCGAGGTGCTCGCGAAGCTGGCTCGGTCGGAACCGGCGAATAGCTGGCTGCGACTCGCCGTCCGCAGTTCGCTGGCGGAAGGCTCGGGCCGGGTACTCGCCGCGTTGGCCGCCGACACGGTGTTCCGCCAATCGCCGGCCGGCCGCGACTGGCTGAAAGCGCTCGCCGAACAAATCGGCAAGCAGCAGCGGTCGGATGACGTCGCCGAATTGATCGGAACCTTGCGGGGAATTCCCGCCGCCGAGACGGCCACGCTGCAAGCGATCCTGCAAGGCTTGGCGGCGAAAACCGGCTCGCCGTTGGCGGACAAGGTGGCGGCGGCCACCGGCGGCCGAGCCGACGAACTCACCAGACAACTCGTCGCCGCCGCTCTCAAGACGGCGATCGACGGCAAGGCGGCCACCGCGGACCGCTTGGCCGCTGTCCAGCAACTGCGGCTCGGCGACTTCAACGCGTTGGAACCGGCGCTCGCCCAGTTGCTCGAACCAACGCAACCGGCCGAACTCCAAACGGCGGCGCTCGACGCGTTAGCTTCGTTCCGCGATCCGCGAGTCGCCGACCTGCTGGTGCGGACCTGGCAGACGCTCAGTCCGCGAGTGCGGTCGCAGGCGGCCGATGTGTTGTTCTCGCGGCCCGAATGGATTCTCGCTCTGCTCAAGGCGGTCGCGGAGAGTGCCGTGGCGGTCGGGGATGTCGATCCGGGGCGGTGGCGGCTGTTGGCCGACCACGCGGATCCGGCGGTTCGCCAACAAGCCGCCTCGTTGCTCGCTCAACTGAAGGTTGGCCGGCGCGGCGAGGTGGTCGAGTCGTACAAAGACTCGCTCAAGATGGCCGGCGACGCGGCGCGGGGGAAAGAGCACTTCAAGAAGGTGTGCGCCGCCTGTCATCAACTGCAGGGGGTGGGATATGCGACCGGTCCCAACCTTGCGGCGATGAAAGCGCGTGGCCCCGAAGCGATCCTGCTCAATGTGCTCGACCCCAACCGCGAAGTGAACCCCCAGTACCTGAACTACAACGTTGTCACGGGCGACGGACGTACCCTGAGCGGGATGATCGCCGCTGAAACGGCGACGAGCGTCACGCTGCGCCGCGCGGAAAACGCGGCGGACACCGTCCTGCGAATCGACATCGAAGTGCTCAAGAGCACCGGCATGTCGCTCATGCCGGAAGGATTGGAGAAGCAAATCGACAAACAGGCGATGGCCGATTTGCTGGCCTATTTGCGGGAAGTGGAGTAGCGAATGCGAATTGCGATGATCGGAACCGGTTATGTGGGACTCGTAACCGGCACCTGCTTGGCGGACAACGGCAACGAGGTTGTCTGTGTCGACTCCAATCAAGCCAAGATCGAAATGCTGCTTCAAGGCCGAGTGCCGATCTACGAGCCGGGGCTGGCCGAGTTGGTTTCGCGCAACGCGGCCGCCGGCCGGCTGCGGTTCACGACCAATCTGGCGGACGCTGTGGCCGAAGCGCAATTGATTTTCATCGCCGTGGGCACCCCGCCCGCCGCGGATGGCAGCGCCGACCTCTCGTTCGTCTGGCAAGTCGTGGACAGCTTGGCGCCGCACTTGGCGGCGGACGCGATCGTGGTCCTGAAAAGCACCGTGCCGGTGGGCACCAATGCGGCCGCGTACGCGCGGCTAAAAGCGTTGACCGGCCGCGATTGCGATGTCGCGAGCAATCCCGAGTTCCTGAAGGAAGGGGCGGCGATCAACGACTTCATGTATCCCGACCGTGTCGTCGTCGGCGTGCGTCGGCCGGCGGTCGCCGAAACGCTGCGCACGCTCTATTCGCCGCTGCTGCGGACCGGCCGACCGTTTCTCGCCATGGCGCCCGAAAGCGCCGAACTCACCAAATACGTGGCGAACGCGATGCTGGCTACCAAGATCAGTTTCATCAACGAGATGGCGAACATCTGCGAGCGTGTCGGGGCGGACATCAACGAAGTCCGCCATGGCATCGGCCATGACCACCGGATCGGGTTCGCGTTCTTGTTCCCCGGTGTCGGATATGGCGGCAGTTGCTTCCCGAAAGACGTGCGGGCGCTGGCGCAAAAGGCGATTCAGGTCGGCGTCACGCCCCGCATCCTCGACGCGGTCGAAGAAGTGAACGATCGGCAAAAACACGTCTTGCTCGAAAAGATTCGCGGCCAGTTCCCCGATGGCGTCAACGGCTTGACGTTCGCGGTCTGGGGACTGTCGTTCAAGCCGCGCACGGACGACATTCGCGAGGCGCCGTCGCTGACGCTGATCACCGAGTTGCTAGCCGCCGGCGCGCGGTTGCAAGTCCACGATCCAGAGGCGGCCGAACGGGTCCGGGAACAGTTCGGCGCGCAGCTTGTGTACGCCACAACCCCGCTGGAGGCGATCGAGGGCGCGGACGCGTTGGCGATCAATACGGAATGGGGCGAGTTCCGCAGCGTCGACCTCCATGAAATGCGCCGTCGCATGAAGACGCCGATTATTTTCGACGGCCGCAATCTCTACGAACCCGCCCTCGCCCGCGACGCCGGCTTCGTCTACCACTCGATCGGCCGCGTCACAGCCCGTCCCGAGTGACCGCGCCGCGTAAGCCGCCCGGCCCATTTCCGCAACACGCCGTAAGCCGCCCGGCGGAATCGAGATGTCGTCTAAAACCGACAGGCCCGCATAGGCACGGGTAGACAAACTGCCTGCCTACGACATTGATTGCTTGTCTTTCGCATGGACCATCGGTACCGGATACTGCCACGCATCCTTGAATGCGTTACCCCTTCGTAGGACGAGGAACCATGGCATGACGCGTTTTTTGATGTCGCTGACCACGGCTGGGATGGTATTCCTCCACGGCGTAGTCTTGAGCGCTGACCATCCGCACGCGGCCGGGGGACTCACCATCCTGACCAATCCGTCGGTGAAATATGAGTCCGTGGAGGCGGGCCGCGTGCGACTAAAGCGCGGTCCGATCGAGATCGTCCTCGTCGATAACCAAGCTCATCGGCTGGAAGAGGCCCCGAACCATCGCTCGG
>CAIXSC010000281.1 GCA_903921945.1 uncultured Planctomycetaceae bacterium | reverse complement strand
CCGTCGTACAAGGGGGAGAACGGATGTCGGCCCGAGTCGGCCGGCCGTTCGCGGCGTCCTGCTTGTACGACGGACATCTTGTCCGTCGCGAGCATTCCGTCGCGAGCATGTCGAATCCGTGTTCACCTGCGGCGTGGATCGCGTGCTTCGGGCCGGACGACGGACAAGATGTCCGTCGTACATGGGGAGAACGGATGTCGGACTGAGTCGGCCGGCCAGTCGCGGCGTCCTGCTGGTACGACGGACATAGAGCGGCCGTCGCAGCCGCCGTTGAGCGGCCGTCGCCGCAAGTTATTCCACGGACCACACCCGCAGTGTGCGATCGAAACTAGCCGAGACGATCCGCCGATCGGCCGGCGCGAACGCCAAACTGTAAACCGTGTTCGCGTGAGCCTCGATTCGCTGACGCGGCTCGCCAGTGGCCGCGTCCCACAGGCGCACGGTCCCGTCCGCTCCGCCCGACGCCAACCACTGGCCCGTGCGTGAGAACGCGACGCACTTCACCAACCCAAGGTGCCCTTCCAGGGTGCGTCGCAGCGAGCGATCCGATAGTTCCCATACCCGCACAGTCTGGTCGGCCCCCGCGGATGCCAGCCATTTGCCATCGGGTGAAAACGCGACCGCTTGCACGGCCCCGGCATGGCCCTTCAAACTGGCCGCCAGTTTCCCGGTCGCGTTGCCCTGCCCTAACTCCCACAATCGCAGGTCGCCATCGTTGCCGCACGAAGCGAGCAGCCTGCCATCCGGGGAAAAAGCCACTCCGTAGACCGCGTCCGAGTGCCCTTTCAAAACGACCTGGGAGCCACCCGAGGCCGCGTTCCAAATTCGCACGTCCGTGTCATACCCGCCCGAGGCGAGCCATTTGCCATCGGCCGACATCGCCATGCATTCGACGTAATTCTGATGCCCAGCCAGCGTCGCGATCACCGCGCCCGACGCCACGTCCCACGAGCGCAGTGTTCGATCCAAACTGGCCGAGAACACCGTCTTGCCATCCGGGGCGAACACCACACCGCAGACCCCGTCGCCGTGCCCGCGCCACCGCGCCAGTTCCTCGCCATTGGCCGCGTCCCACAGCTTGATCGTGTTGTCCAAGCTCCCTGACACGATCCGCGTTCCATCCGGCGAGAACGCGGCCGAATAAACCGCGTTCGGATGCTTCAGGGTCCACAGCGGTCGGAATTCAGCCATCACGCGCCGTCCTTGCTTGCTCGTTCCTTCGCCGGCTCAGTGCCCGATGTCGCGTTCGATGTCTTCCGCAGTATCGCGCCCGATATTGCGCCTGAAATCGCATCCAGTTCACACGACTTCCCGGATCGGGCGATACTTCACGTGGTCGACCAGATAGCGGGGACGTCCGTGCAGGTCGTTCAGCGTCGCATGGTCGGTGTTGATGCCCAGGTTGTGGTAGAGCGTCGCGAAAATTTCCTGGAAATGCACGGGGCGTTCGATCGGGTGTTCGCCGAGCCGGTTGGTCGCGCCGATCACTTGGCCGGTTCGCATTCCGCCGCCGGCCATCAGGGCGCAGCCGACATTGGGCCAGTGGTCGCGGCCACCATTTTTGTTGATTCGCGGCGTCCGACCGAATTCGCCCCAGACGAGCACGGTGACATCGTCGAGCATGCCGCGGACCTCCAGGTCGTCCAGGAGCGCGGTGAGGCCCTGGTCGAGTTGCGGCAGATGGTCGCGAGCATTGTCGAAATTCGTACCGTGCGGCCGACCGTGCCAGTCCCAGCGTCCGTAGGCAAGGCTCACCACGCGGACACCCGCTTCGACCAACCGGCGAGCGGCCAGGAAGTAGTCGTTCATCAGCGGACCGGCATCGCCGTAGCCAGCGGGCTCGGGACTGCCCCGGCCGTACTTGTCGCGCAAGCGAGGATCTTCGCGGTCCAGATCAAGTGCTTCGGCCAGTCGGCTGGAGGTGAGGATCGAAAACGCTTGTTCCTGGTAGGCGTCGACGCCCTCGATCGCGCCGCTGATGTCGACATCGCGTTTGAGGCGGTCGAGCTGTCCCATGAGTTGCCGGCGATCGCCGAGCGTGTCGATGGTGATCCCGTTGAGCGATAGGTTGGCGGCCCCTTCGGCGTTCGGCGTGAATGCGGCGTGGGCTTGGCCCGCGAAGCCGGGTTGGCCGGGATCGGACCAGCCGCCACCTTTCATTTTGGGCGTCAAGCTTACGTAGGGCGGAGTCCCCGGCCGCCCAGGCCCTTGGAGCTTCGAAACGGCCGCTCCGAACGACGGCCAACCGCCCGCGGGCTGCTGGGTCACAGGCCAGCCTGTCAGGCATTGGAAGGCGGCGTGGCGGCCTTCCGACCCGACAAGGGTGCGGATCGTGGCGAGCCGGTCCATGCGTTGAGCGATCCGCGGCAGATGCTCGCAGATTTGCACGCCCGGCAGATTTGTCGAAATCGGCTGGAATTCGCCGCGGATTTCCGCCGGCGCGTCCATTTTCAGGTCGACCATGTCCTGATGCGGCGGTCCACCGGACAGGAAGATCATGATCACGGCCTTTTGGGACCGTTGCCGCCCCGCAGCCTGCTCGGCCGCGAGCAGTTGCGGCAGCGACAGACCGCCGAGAAACATACCGCCAACTCGAAGGAACGACCGACGATTCGCCAATCCCGCCTCATCGCCTGTCAGCACTGGAAACTCGCTCATGTTCCTTGTTGCTCCTCGCGTAAGCGTGGTGGTGCAGCCCAGCAGCCGTCGGACGGCTGTTGCCGAGCCATCTCTCCGCCCTTCCATCCATCTGGTCCCGTTTATACTCGGGCCAACGCGGGCAAGCAACGCGAACGGCCCGTTGAATTCTGGAAGAGGGTCGGGTACATTTCGCCGAGCGTTGACGGTTGTGAAGCAGCTGCGAAGCGACCGTTTGATGTCGG
>CAIXSC010000280.1 GCA_903921945.1 uncultured Planctomycetaceae bacterium | reverse complement strand
TACGAGCGCAACGGCGCAATCGGCTTGCGAACGCGTCGAGCTACGAACGCGTTGAGCTATGAACGCGTCGAGCTACGAACGCGTTGAGCTATGAGCGTGTCGAGCTACGAACGCGTTGAGCTATGAGCGCGTTGAGCCATGAGCGCATCGGCCTGCGAGCAAATCGCTGCAAGAGCGGCCCATCGGGCGTCTGGTCAGTGACGCCGAGTGAACCCGGTTCAACGAACGTTTCAGTACCGGCGGCCAGTTCGTGTTCGCCGAACTGGTGGCAGCGGTCGGTTCGAGGTTAAACGAGATTCCCACGGGGACGTCGTTGCAGCGGCGTCCGCTCGCCGACAGAGGATCTCAGGGAGGCATAGAGTCACGGCGATGCCCATGAACGGAAGTAGGGCGTGAATCGACCTCGATCGAACATGAAGGTCCAAGGTTCAATGGAGGCTTTCGGTCCCGCTAGAACGTCCAGAGGGAAGGATGGCATCGAGCGAATCGTCGGCGACAAGCTACAGATTCCTCTCCGTGGCTCCGCAGCTCGCTCTGTGAGAAATGGATAGGGAGCGCGACCAAAATCTGCACCGGAGCGGACGAACGAACAGTTTGAAAAGAGACCTTCACCAGTGCCCAACTGGTGACTGCGTGTCGATCGACGACGAATCGCTTTGCCCGCGATGACTCACATCGCCAGCGAACCGTTTGCTGGCGCGGCCCAGCGAATCGGTTCGCGGTCGTTTCAACGCCGTTTGGGGATTTGGCCGGCTCCTTGGTACGCTTCGGCTGTGCTCATTGCCGGGGAGCGTTTAGCTGTCGGGAGTTCGGTGTCGATGGCTAGCAGCGCCGCTTGACCTATGAAGAGCTTAGCGCCTTGAGTGCAGTTAGCGATTTCCAATTCGACAATTGTGTTATCGATCGGCACGAAATGATTTCGAACCTGCCCAGGCGTGGATTGTATTATATGCACCGCGTCTTCTAAATGGCTCGCAAAACCATAATTTTCCCCGGAGGCTATCTTTGTATTCCCGCTTGATGGACGCCATCGCAACTCGATGCGGTTCGAATCACTTCCGGCGCGAGTTCCTATCCGCAGGGACATGAGTCGCGCGTTCAATGGCCGTGGAAACACAAAGCGGAGGATTCGCTGCTTTCCTTCACCAGTGAATTCCTCGCGTTTTACCTTCAAAAGGTCGATTCGCCGATGGCTCGGCGATGGTGCCATGTTGGCGAAATGCGGCGCCTTGGAGTTCCTAAGCATCGTGAACCACTGCTCGAGCGATTCCGGAGACGGAGAATACAGTCCATAGGGGTGTCGGTGGTACTTTTCCGCAAGCACGAATGACGGCGTACCGGCTTCCATATCGCGAACGAATTCCTGGCGGCGCGTCCAAAACGTCTTGGCGTAATCCAGTCCAAACTGCGCATTGGCCTGTGTTACCAGTGCCGCGGCCACGAGCGCGAATCGCACCCAGCGCGGGGACGTAATGAGATGGCTCGCCAAGAGATACAAAGCGCACCATGCGGGCACCAAGAACGTCGCGTAACGCGATTGCAAACCGCCATTAATCCCCGTATTGGCACGACCATGCCCGATCGCCGCCGCCATCAGCAGCGTCCCTCCGATCAGCGTGAGCACAGCCAAGGCGCGGAACCGCTCCGCTTCCGAACGCCAAGCCAATCCCATGGCGAAAACAGTGCCCACACCAAGTGCCACGAGCGTGGCCCCGCCCGTAAGCCACCAAAAACGCTCGAATTGCAAGCCGAACGCAGTGCTGAGAAAGGCGACCGCGACCTGGGCATTGGAAAACAGCGTTTTCGCCGTGGCCACTTCCGGCGGTCGGGGAAGACCACGGAAATAGAGAATAGTGACGCCCCACGTCAGGGCCACCATCACCATCGCTGCCACCCGAATCGCGGTGTCTGATCGTCGCTGACTGGCTCGAAGACCTTGATAATTCGACCACGCGAGCCACAATGACATCGGCCCCGCGAGAAGCAACCCACCGCCTCCGCATAAGAGTATCGCTAGCAGGCCGATGCTGGCCGTCAAACAAACTCGCGCATCAGGAATACCGGGCCGCCATGCGGCAAGAAATAGAACTCCAATGCTGAGGATGGCTGGTAGCACATTGGCAAGGTCAAACCCCCAAATGAGGTTTTCGACTTGTCCCCAATGCAGAATGATCAACGGAAAGAAGAGGTCGGCCAGCGAACTACGCCCGCGGATACGCGTTATGGCGAAGACCGCGCCAACCGCTCCCAGTCCTGATATCACTGGGATGGCATACACACACGATCGAAAGTCACCGCCAAACGCGGTGATCAGACACCACCGTACTAAGCGAGGCAAGGGAATGCGGTGATCATTGTGAGGTGCCCATAGCCATTCCAGTGTCAGCGACTGATTGCCAGTCACGATCGGCACGATGTCATATTCATCTCCGAAGGGTACCCACGAAGCGTGAAAATGCACGAATAGCAAGGTGGCGACCGCGCAAGTCGTCGTCGCGAGG
>CAIXSC010000279.1 GCA_903921945.1 uncultured Planctomycetaceae bacterium | reverse complement strand
AGTAATGGGAAGGCGGAAAAGGCATACCAGTCGTTCGTGCAGGCGTTGGCGCGGTGCGGATACGTTGCGTTTATCATCGATCCGATTGGGCAGGGCGAGCGGTTACAGTATGTCGATGCGAATTTCAAACCGCGACGCGGCGTAGGCGTCTCCGAGCACCTGTATGCGGGAAACCAACAGTTCTTGGTGGGCGAATTCTTTGGTGCTTGGCGGGCGTGGGATGGCATTCGCGCGCTCGACTATCTGCTGACGCGGCCCGAGGTCGACGCGACTCGGGTTGGAATCACCGGCAATTCGGGAGGCGGCACGCTGACGACGTGGTTGGCGGGGCTCGATCGGCGGTGGGCGATGGCGGCGCCGTCCTGTTTCGTGACGACCTTTCGCCGCAATCTGGAAAACGAGTTGCCGGCCGACACCGAGCAATGTCCGCCGCGGGCGCTGGCGTTGGGGCTGGATCACGCCGACTTTCTCGCCGCGATGGCGCCCAAGCCGGTCATCGTGCTGGCGAAGGAACGCGACTACTTCGACGCCCGCGGTTCGATCGAAGCGTTCGAGCGTCTCAAGCACCTTTATACGTTGCTCGGCGCGCCCGACAACGTCGGGCTGTTCATCGGTCCGACCGAACACGGCTATTCGCAGGAGAACCGCGAGGCGATGTACGGCTGGTTCCATCGCGCCGCCGGTGTGAACCGACCGGCCCAAGAGCCGACGCTGACGCTCGAGACCGACGAGACGCTCACTTGCACCACGCGAGGCCAAGTCGCCGAATTCAAGGGACGCACGGTCTTCGATTTCACGAAGGCGAAGGCCGAACGGTTGCGGGCCGAGCGGCCTAAACTGGCGGGCGAGTCGCTGCGAACGGCGGTTCGCGAGGTGCTCGGAATTGCCAAGCCGGACGCAGCGGCCAGCGACCGCTCGCAGGCGCCCGACTATCGCATCCTGCGACCACTTGGCGATCGCGGTTATCCGGCTCCGCACGCGACGACTTACGCCGTGGAGACCGAACCCAGGATGATCGCGGTTGTCACGCGTTTGCAGGACCGTCCGCATTACTCAAGGCCGCAAGCAGGACCGCCGCGAGCCGTGTTGTATGTCGCTCACCAGTCTAGCGACGCGGAACTGCGCGGCTCGACGTGGGTCCGCGAGCTGGCGGCGGCGGAGCCCGAGACGCCGTTCTACGCATGCGATCCGCGGGGGATCGGCGAGTCGCGGCCGGACACATGCGGCGCGGACAATTTTTCCAAGCCGTATGGCGCCGACTACTTCTATGCGATTCACAGCTTGATGCTCGACCAGCCGTACCTGGGCCGCAAGACGTTCGACGTGCTGCGGGTTATTGATTGGCTGGCCGCCAACGGCCATCGCGACATCCATTTGGCGGGCCAAGGTTGGGGCGCGTTGCCGGCCGTCTTCGCGGCGGTGCTGAGCGACCACGTAAGCCGCTTGTCGCTCCACGATGGATTGGATTCCTACGCGTCGTTGGCGGAAAACGAAGAATACAAGTGGCCGCTGTCGGCCTTGCTGCCGAACGTGCTCGCCCGCTTCGACTTGCCGGACTGCCACGAGTATCTCGCCAACCGCATGCCCGTCAGCCACACGAAGGGAGAGTCCACTCCATGAACGTTCGCGTCTGTGTCTTTTCATCCGTGTCCATCCGCGAAATCCGTGGTCAATTGGCATTCGCAACCGTGATGACAATCGCGGTGCTGGCGATGTTGCTGGCGCTGGGAGCGGCGGACTCGCGGCGGCTGGTTGCGGCGCCGCCGAATGTCGTGTTGCTGTTCGCGGACGACTTGGGGTACGGGGATGTCGGCTGCTTCGGCGCGAAAGATATTCGCACGCCGCATCTCGACCGCATGGCGAAGGAAGGGATGCGGTTCACCGACTTCTATGTCTCGCAGCCGGTCTGCACCGCGTCCCGCGCGTCGCTCATGACCGGCTGCTACGCTCAGCGAGTGGGGCTCGCCGGGGCGCTCAACCATTCCAGCAACCAAGGGATCGCGGACCGCGAGCTGTTGTTGCCGGAGATCTGCAGAGCTCGAGGTTACGCAACCGCCGTGTACGGAAAGTGGCACCTCGGGCACCGCGCCGAGTTCAACCCGACCCGGCACGGGTTCGATCACTTCGTTGGCATTCCATACTCGAATGACAACAGCCGCTACCATCCCGTGGTGAAGGATATTCCGCCCCTGCCATGGATCGAGGATACGCGGGTCGTCGAGGAGGATCCGGACCAAAGCCGTTTCACGCGGCGGTTCACCGATCTCGCGGTCTCGTTCATCGAGAAAAACAAAGATCGACCGTTCTTTCTGTACGTCCCGCACGTCATGCCGCATGTGCCGATCTTTGCTTCCGAGACGTTTCGAGGCCGATCAGCTCGCGGCCTCTACGGCGATGTCGTCGAAGAGTTGGACGCCGGAGTCGGTGAAATCCTGGCGGCGATCGAACGCTGCAAGCTCGCGGAAAACACTCTGGTCTTGTTCTTTTCAGACAACGGTCCGTTCCTGTCCTACGGCGAACACGCAGGCTCGGCGGGCGAATTGCGAGAGGGGAAACTGACCACGTTCGAAGGCGGCGTGCGCGTGCCGATGATTGCCAAGTGGCCGGGCGTGATCCCCGCCGGCCAAGTCTGCCGCGAACCGGCCGCGACAGTCGACCTGTTGCCGACCATTCAAAAGCTTGCGGGCGGCACCAAACCCGAGCGGCGGTTGGATGGCCGCGACATCGGTCCGCTGCTCCGCGGCGACCCGCAGGCTCGGTCGCCCCACGAAGCGTTGCTGTTTTACGAAGGTCAAACGCTCCAGGCGATCCGCATGGGCAAGTGGAAACTGCATCTGCCTCATCCGTACCTGACCGTGGCCGGCCCGCCGGGACGAAACGGCAAGCCGTCGAACTTCGAGAACCT
>CAIXSC010000278.1 GCA_903921945.1 uncultured Planctomycetaceae bacterium | reverse complement strand
TCGTTGTCGATCACCGCGAAATCGGTGACGTCGATCGCGAAGAACTCGGCGATCGCCCGCAATCGCTGGGCAATCCATTGCTGGCGGTGGTCGAGATCCAGTCCGCCAGCCGTTCGGTCGCGGAAAGAACTCCGCCGAACGCATCGACTACTGCAGTGGTAAGTGCCGACTCGTGACTCATCAATAAGCCGTCGGCGCGTACTACGGGGCATGGGGAAGTCTCCTTCTCCCGACGAACATGCCCCACGCATGAAATCGCTTTTCGGACAAAGCCGAGGCGAGTACCAAGCGAAATCGAATTCAAAACCGAACTGGCTGCACCGCCGTCTGGTTCATTCCGCTCGATGACTGGCCCTCAACTTCAGCTCAATTCTTCGCAGCATCCCACGATTCGACTAGAGCGATAGCGAAGATCTTGTCGAATTTTTTCCTCTTCCCCAACAGACTCGATACTCGCGCGTTCCCGTAACTCGTGAACAACCCGAGTCCGCGAGGCCTGGCGCCGCCAGCCAACCCGAGTCCCAGCCCGCGCCCGAACCCAAGCCCGAGTTCAAGCCACCACCGAGCGAGGCGGCGGCCAACGCCGCGCATCAGTAGGTCAGAATGGCGTTCAGAAAAACCTGGACAAGCGGATCGGCGTCGCGGCGATACTGAGCGTACAGGTCGTCAAAACCTTCGCCAGGAAGCAGGATGGCGAATCCACCTTCCATCAAGATGTTGTTGTGTAGGATCGGCCGGTATTCGAAGCCGGTGCTCAAATCGGTGCCGATGAACGGATCAACATCCGATTGAAAGGTGAACACCTCCAGCGTTTCAGTCTGCGCGAACCATAGCACATTCACGTTGTTCACTATGCGGAAACGTGGCGTGATATCCGCATCGACTCCAAAATTGATCAGATGCAAACCGGGGTTCACGAAGTTCGTCTGTCCCTGGAATTTGCTCGACCGCAGATCGGCGACCAAGCTGTTGCGTTGTGTGAGGTTGACGCCGAACAGGCCGATCTGCTGGCGTTGCCAAAAGCTGTTGCCACCGCCGGCGAACTGAGGATTATCGAAGATGGTATCGAAGCCGGTCGCTTCTTCGTCGTTCGGATCGTTGTCGCCGGACGCGAAGAAGTACGATGTGCGGAATCGCATCCAGTCGCGGTCGTACGACAGTTCAAGCGCCGCCATCCAGGCGGAGATCTCAACGTCCCGGCCGGCAATCGGATTGAGCTCATCCTCGCCCACCACCCAATACGCGGCATGCGAGATGTTCACGCGTTCGATGTGGCCGTCGCCGGCCCAGCCCAAGTAGTGCGAGTTGATTTCATGCGGGGCGAACACGCCGACTGGATCGGGCCGCACCAAGAAATCGTTGTCATTGAACTTGAAGCTCGGAGCGTCGCGGTTGTAGTGGTAACTGACCTGCGCGGTATACCCCGGAAACCCAAAGTCTTGCCGATAGTAGTTCGCGATCACCGTGTTCTGATGGCGGTCGTCCCACGTGTTGAGCAGGCTATTTGTGTCCTTTTCCGTTTGATCCAACCACATCACGTTGAACTGGTCGCGGTTGGCGTTGCGAGTGCCGAACAGCCGCACGCCTCGATTGGTGTCGGAAAAAATGAAACCTTTGAAATCGCTGCTGAAGAACTGGGAGCCGGCTCGAACCGAGAGAAAGTCGTAATCGGGACTCAGATCGGAGAGCTTGGTTTCCAGGAAATACTCTTCCAGCGCGTAGTCTTGCCGGAAGCGGGCTGTGCCGCGGCGGACATCGGGGTTGACCACGCCCAATTCGTCCGCCACCAGATGGTTCATGTTGTAGATCTGCGTGACCCGCAACCGCCAATCGGCTGGCTTGAAGGGACCGTTGCCGTGATTCAGCTCGGTGGTCAGCGACAGATTGTTGTTCACGAAGAATTGGTCGGGGTCGCCGAAGAATTCTTCCTGGCCGGGACTGCCGGTGCTTTCGAACGGAGACGTAGGCGTCGGTGTTTGACGCGTTTCGATCAACAGATTCTCGACGGCCGTGATGGCCAGAAATGTGTTTTGGCCGAAAATCGGGTAGTCACCCTTGAGCAGGTTTTGGTGGTAGGGATCCCACAAGCTGCCGGGCACATACGGGTATTCGAATCGCGGCGGATTTCCGCGGTTGTAACGGTCCCATTCCGGAAAGCCGATTCGCCATCGATCCTCCATTGGAACGAAATGGCTGTTCTCCTGGGCTTCCAACGGCAGTATCCCCGATCGACCTGCGTATCCCAGCGGCGGGTCGACGGGCCAACGCAGCGGTTCTTCTTCGGTTCCTGCCACGAAGTCGCCCGCGGGCGGAAAGTTGTCGGGCGGATTCGCCAGCACTCGCGGTCCGACCGGGTCGTCATCGAAGTCCGCATACGCGGTGGCCGGAAGGACGCGCGGCAATCCCGCGACATAGGCCGGAATTCGCTGATCGGCTCGAGCGACGGGTTGCGGGAGCCCCTGCGTGACCAACGGGGCCCGGCCAGTCACCAACGGTTGTGGAAGGCCGGTTGCCGGTGCAAGTCCGGATGCAGCGATAGGGCGAGGGAACAAGTTCGGTCCGGATGGCCGGGGACCAACGGCCACCATGGGTTGCGGAAGACCATGGGAAGGTCGGCCTCCCTGGAAAGGAGTCACGACTTGGGACGACGGTTGGTGGCGGAGCGGACGCGGCAACGACGCGTCGGCGGCGCTCGACTCGCGGCCGGCCATCCACAGGCACGCGGCGGCCAGAGCTCCAAACATCCGCGTCTTGCCGCGCCCTCCACGATACGCAGGCGGCCCTGGCCGGTTTACGGCCCGAAGCGAGGGGGCCGATCGGCGCGTGTCCCGCGAATTGTCTGCTGGAGCGACTGACACGATCGAGCGGCCCTTAAACGGTTGTAGCGTATGTACGGGATTTGCTACCCGTACCGGTCGTATCGGTTGTGCCTTGAACTGGAATTAAACCCTTGCGGCGGAATTCGCCGGTCGAACTTGCAAACATCCGCCTTTTCCGCGACCGGCGCGGCATCGGGAGCTAAACTCCACATGGTGTGGTGGATTGGACAAACCGGGTCGTCCGCACGGCGCCAGACTATGGGTTGGTTCACGAACAAGTCGTCTCAACGCCTCAGGCCAGGTCCCGTCGCGCGGCTGCGCGGCTTGGAACCGCTTGAACGACGCGATTGCCAAGCTACCGGGGCCTTCGAATTCTCCGTGCCTTGGTGCGTGCCCGCCGATGGTGAATTCGAGGATGGCGGCGAGCAGGAACCACCTCCCGCCCCGGTGATCGACGCCGCTCAAGCCGTGCTCACCGATGGCGAAGTCGACGTATTGCTCCGACGCGCGGCGGCGGCTTCAGCGAGCAACGACGCGATCATCGCGGTCGTCGACCGGAATGGCCGGATACTCGGGGTGCGGACCGAATCGGGAATCGACACCAGCGATTTGCACAAACTGGTGTTTTCGATCGATGGCGCGGTGGCGAAAGCCCGCACGGCCGCCATGTTCGCCAACGACGCCGCGCCGCTCACCTCGCGCACCATTCGCAATCTCAGCCAGTCCACGATCACGCAACGGGAAGTCGAAGCGGTTCCCACGCTGCCCAATCCGCTCGACCCGGCGAACAACAACCCGTTCGATCCGACGCAAGCCGTTTCGAAGACATTCGGTCCGGGATTCGTCGCGCCGATTGGCGTCGGTGGACACTTTCCGCAAGGCGTCATGCATACGCCGCCTGTCGACTTGTTCGGGATCGAACACCAGAACCGGGACAGCTTAATGCTGGCCGGCCCCGATGGCGTGAAGGGCGGAGCCGACGACGTTATCTTGCCAGGCCGGTTCAACCTCCCGGCGTCGGCGCTCGCGCCCGGCGCCGCGCTGTTCGCTCCTGAGTCCTACGGAGTCGTGTCGAAACGGCTCAACTACGCGCAGGGGCGCGGCTTCGGCACGCTGCCCGGCGGCATCCCCATTTACAAGCTGGTCAACGGCCGCGCCTTGCCGACGTTGGTCGGCGGAATCGGCGTATTCTTTCCCGGACCGGATGGATACGCGACCTTCGAACAAGGATTCCAGCATGCGGCGACCCTGCCTGGCCAAGTGCCTCAGTCGAACGAGCAACGGCTGAACGCCGCGCGCGTGCTAGAGGCCGAATGGATCGCCTTTGCCGCCGTGGGTGGAATTCGATTTTTCAATCCCAGTTCCCGTTACGGCGACGGTTCCGTCGGCACGCTCAACGGTGTCGCTCCGCTTTCGAATTTCGGCTTGCCATTTGGCCGCATCGATTTGGTTGGGATCACGCTGGAAGTGTTCGGTCCGAACCCTTCCGCCACCAATCGGCTCCGCGGCTTTGAAACGCTGCTCGTGAAAGGCTCCCAAGTCGGCATCGGCGATCCGAATAGCGGCGTCTACCAAATGGTCGATCCGGCCGCCCCGAACCCGTACCTGGTCCAGGGTATCTCGCCGACCGAAGGTTGGATTGTGCCGCCACGCGAGTCTCCCACCGGAGCCAGCGATCTGACCGCCGCGGACGTGGAACGGATCATTATGGAAGGCGTCGCGGAGGCCGACCGCACGCGGGCCGCGATCCGACTCGATCTAAGCAACATCAAGAATGGCCAGCCTCAACCCGGAGCCCGCACCCGCATGGTGCTGGCGGTCGGCGACCGCGACGGCAACGTGCTGGGCTTGTTCCGCATGCCCGACGCAACCATCTTCTCGATCGATGTGGCTGTCGCCAAGGCGCGTAACACGGCGTACTACGCGAACGATGCTTTACTGCAGGATTTCGACCAGGTCGACGACGATCTCTTGGTCGCGCTCGGCGTCGCGTCCACCACTGAACTGGCCGCGAATGAAGCCCGCATCGACGGCGCCGATAACCGGCTCGCCGACCTTTACTCCGATATCGACAGCCAAACTCGGCTGGCACCCAACGCCGCGCCCGCGTTTAGCAACCGAACATTTCGGTTCTTGGCCGAGCCACGCTACCCGTCGGGTGTGGATGGCAGCCTGCCCGGCGCGTTCTCCAGCTTGTTGACGGCTGGCATCAACCGAGCGACGGCGGAGAACCTGTCGCCCGCCCTCGCGCCCGCCGCGAGCGACTTTCAAACGGTGTTCGGCTACGACGCCTTCCACCCAGGACGCAACTTCCGCAATCCCAACCCACTGGCCAATCAAAACGGCATCGTCTTCTTCCCGGGAAGCACTCCGCTTTACGTTGGCGCCAACTTGCAAGGCGGGTTCGGGGTGAGCGGCGACGGTGTGGACCAAGATGACGTGGTGACGTTCAGCG
>CAIXSC010000277.1 GCA_903921945.1 uncultured Planctomycetaceae bacterium | reverse complement strand
CGGCTGACTGGCGACCGGCTGACTGGCGACCGGCTGACTGGCGACCGGCTGACTGGCGACCGGCTGACTGGCGACCGGCTGACTGGCGACCGGCTGGTGGGACGGCGGGCTGAATCGACGCGCGGTGCATCACACCCACAACGCCTGAGGAGGCGCGAACACTCAAAGCGGAGGGGGGGCGCGGCGGTTGCCTTGACGCTGCTGGCGGTCAAAGCTACAATTCCGCCCCAAAACCTAGGTTCTGATTGACTTTGCGAACCACGGTGCGTGGCGGGAAAACTGTCGTAGAGGATGGCGGTTTGACCACCGTCGAACGGGCGTCTTGGCGGCATGGCCGGCAGTCGCTTGGCGGCCGCGAACAAGCTATCGCGGTCGAATGGGCGACTGCGGCGAGTGCGTTTCCCCGCGTCGACCGATAAGATTGGAATGATTTGAGATTCAACACGATCGCCTGGCCGCAACGATTGCTTGGCGGGCGACGAGGAGTGCAACTACATGACGGCTTCCCAGCCATCGCACGGGAGTGTCTTCGATCTGGACAAGGTTCGCAACTTGATTGAACTCATGAAGGAACATGAGTTGACGGAAGTGGACCTCGAAGAGGGCGATCAGAAGATCCGCCTGTGTCGGGGTGGAGCAGGGGAGATAAGGCTCGCCGCGCCCGCGATGGCGGCCGCACCGGCGCCTTCAGCCGCGCCGACGCTTGCTGTGGCGGCCAATGCGGTGGCTCCGGTCGGCGACAGTGCGAGTATCGTCGTCGTGAAAAGCCCCATGGTCGGGACGTTCTACGCACGGCCGAACCCTAACGCCGAGCCTTTCGCGAAGGTCGGGGCGCACGTGAATCCCGAGTCGGTGATTTGCATCATCGAGGCGATGAAGGTGTTCAACGAAATCCAAGCCGAGGTTCGCGGCCGAATCGTCGCCGTCTTGGTCGATGACGAGTCGCCTATCGAATTCGGCAAGCCGCTGTTTAAAGTCGATACGGCCGGTTAGGGCGGGCCGCGGCAGTCGACTCTCCGCTGGCCCGTCTGGCCTCGAAGCTGGATTGGCGCTTGGTTGGTCGGTATTCACGCTGGTTGGCGGCTCGGCTAACCGGTGGTTGGCCAGCGTGAGACGCGGATGGGCCGCTTCATGACAGCGACGGTCCGCGCGACTCTTGGACGAGTCCGCGATCCGTCCGCGGGATTTGCCACGCACGGGCCGAACTAGAGGAAGCACGCACGCACATGTTCAAACGCATTCTGATCGCCAACCGCGGCGAGATCGCGCTGCGGATCATTCGAGCCTGCCGGGAACTGGGCATCGAAACCGTCGCCATCTTCAGCGAAGCCGATCGCGGCTCCCAGTACCTGGACCTGGCGGACGAAGCGTATTGCGTCGGACCGGCGAAGTCCGCCCAAAGCTATCTGCGGATCGATCAAGTGATCAGCGCGGCCGAAGTCGGTAACGTTGACGCGATCCATCCGGGCTATGGCTTTTTGTCCGAAAACGCCCATTTCAACGAAGTCTGTCGCAGCTGCAAAATCGACTTCATCGGCCCGACTCCGGAAGCGATGAAGGCGTTGGGGGACAAAAACACCGCCAAGGCGATCGCTCGCGAAGCCAAGGTGCCCGTCGTGCCGGGCAGCGACGGGTTGATCGAGGACGAAGCCGAGGCGATGCGCGTCGCCCACGAGATCGGCTTCCCCGTGCTCATCAAGGCCACGGCGGGTGGCGGCGGCAAAGGGATGCGCGTCGCGTCGAACGATTTGGCCCTGAGTTCGGCGTTGCAGCAAGCGCGCAAAGAGGCCCAGGCGGCGTTCGGCAATCCCGGCGTCTACCTCGAGAAGTACATCCTCAAACCGCGACACGTCGAAGTGCAGATGATCGCGGACCACCACGGGAACGCGGTCCATCTCTGGGAACGCGATTGCTCAACCCAACGACGGCACCAAAAGCTGATCGAGGAAAGCCCGGCCTCCAACCTGCCAGCGAAAACCCGCCAAGCAATCTGCGAAGCGGCCGTGCGCCTGATCAAGACCGCGAACTACACCAACGCGGGCACCGTCGAGTTCATCGTCGATCAAGATCACAACTTCTACTTCATCGAAGTGAACGCGCGGATCCAGGTCGAACACCCCGTGACGGAAATGGTCACCGGCATCGATTTGATCAAGTCGCAAATCCGTGTGGCGGCGGGAGAGCGTCTGCCGTTCCAGCAGTCCGATATCCACTTGCGCGGGTGCGCCATCGAGTGCCGTATCAACGCGGAGAATCCGGCTAAAAACTTCCAACCTTCGCCCGGCAAGATCACGCAGATGTTCGTTCCCGGCGGCCGCGGCGTCCGCTTCGACTCGCATGCCCACCCCGGTTACGTCGTGCCCGCCCACTATGACTCGATGATCGGCAAGCTGATCGTTCATCAGCCTACGCGCGACGAGGCGATCGCCTGTATGATCCGCGCGTTGGATGAGTTGCGGGTGGAAGGAATCGCGACGACCGCCTCGTTCCTCAAGGAAGTTTTGCAAAACGTTCACTTCGTTGAAGGCAACATCGATACGACGTTCGTCGAACGCACCATGCTGCAGTGACCTAGCCCCCCAGTGACCCGGCCTGCAGGGACCCGGCCTGCAGCCTGCTTGCGGAAGCGGATGGCGGCGAACGTGGAATCCGCGACAAATTACCCCGGCGTTTTCGGGGTAACTTCAGATGTAATGGCGTGTAAGTTGCCGCTAGGTGCTTGCTGTGGATCTAATGCGCCCCTAAGAGTGTCGTTCCAATTCCTTGCCATGGTTCGCTTTGCGAACCGGGAACGCGCGGCGCTTGGCTTGCCGTGGAGTTGCCTTTAGAATCGGCGGGCAACGGTCCGATGAAACGACGATTGACGGTCCAGGAGCGGTTGGGTGGCGGATTGTTTCCGTGCTCGGCCCGCCGCTCCGAGTCGACCCATGGCATCAGGCGGCTTTCCGTGGTGGATCACTAGGCACGAGGGCGATCAGCGATGGCTCAAACGAACAATTCCAGCAAGTCCAAGATTCGCAAAGTCGCGATTCTGTTCGCGGGTGGCCCCGCGCCCGCGGCGAACGCGGTGATCTCGACGGCGGCCGTGTCTTTCATTCGCCATGGAATGGGCGTGGTGGGCATTCGCCACGGATACTCGAAGCTGGAAAAGTATTCGCCCGACAAGCCGCTGATCGCGGGCGAGGACTACATCGAGATGACCCATCAGGTGCTCAAGCGGTCGCGGAACAGCCAAGGCATCCTGATCGGCACCGCCCGGGCGAATCCGGGCAAGGGCATTTCCGCGCCCGAGCACTTGGACGATCCGAAGCGGCGGCAACCGCTGCAAAACGTCTATGAAGCGCTGCGGTCGATTGGCGTGGACGCGTTGATTTCCATCGGCGGCGACGACACGCTGAAGACGGCCAACAAATTCAAGATGTTCCAGGATCGGTTGCCTGCCGGTTCGCCGCGGATTCCTGTGGTGCATGTGCCGAAGACAATCGACAACGATTATTTCGGGATCGACTTCACGTTCGGCTATTTCACGGCGGTCGACACGCTCGGCACGGAAATTCGCAACTTGCTCTATGACGCCGAGGCGTCGCAAGCCTATTTCATCGCCGAGACGATGGGGCGAAGCGCGGGTTGGTTGGCTTATGGCGCGGCGATCGCGGGCGAAGCGAGCCTGGTGTTGAGCGTCGAAGACATTAAGGGCGTGTATCGTCGGACCGAGGAAACGGAAGAAACGGTCGATGGAGTGACCACGCGGAAGACCCGCGAAATCATGGATCTCGACCGCGTCGTCGACCGCATCGTCTCGATGATGTTGGCCCGCGAAGCGGAAGGAAAGCGGTTCGGCGTGATTGTGCTCGCCGAAGGCCTCGCCGAGCTGCTGCCGGATTCCTACCTCAAAGGCATTCCCCGCGACGCTCATAATCACATCGCGATTTCCGAGGTGAATCTCGGCCGGATGTTCGCGAAGATCATTTCGAAGCGTTACACCGAGCATTCCGGAGGCAAGACACGCAAAGTCACCGGCGTGCAATTGGGCTATGAGAGTCGCTGCGCGAAGCCGCACGGCTTCGATGTGTTGTTGGGAAGCCAACTGGGCGTCGGGGCGTATCGGGCGCTCGTCGATCACGGCCATAACGGCGTGATGGTCTCGGTGAGCGGCCAGCTCGACCTGCATTTCGTGCCGTTCGAGTCGCTGATTGATCAAAAGACATTGGTCACGGTCGTGCGCTATGTAAAGACCGAAAGCGACTTCCACCGGCTGGCTCGGTTCCTGGAAACCTATCAAAACACCGAAGAGCCGACTTAGGAATGGGCCGACAGCACGTCGCGGGAACCGCTGGCGAGTTGACCCGCGAGACGAGCGGCCGCGCTAGCCGGATCGGCGGTTCGCCAGACGGCTCCGCTGACGGCAATGCGGCGCATTCCCGTGGCTACGACGTCGGCGACTTTTGACGCGTCGATGCCGCCGATCGCGAATGCGGGCAGTCCGATTTCCTCCGCCACCTGGCGGAGGAAGTTCAGGCCGGGAAAGGCTTGAAACGCTTTCGTCCCGGAGGGAAACGTGGGGCCGCAACCCAGGTAATCGGCGCCGTCCATGACTGCCGCCCGAGCCTGTTCGATGGTGTGCGTCGACACACCGACCCATTGGCCCGGACGAAGCACGCGCCGCGCGTCGTGGACCGAAAGTTCTTCTTGGCCGACATGGACGCCGTCGGCTTCGGCCAGGGCCGCGATGTCCGGCCGATCGTTGACGATGAGCAGCGTGCGGCTGCCGGCGGTGATGCGCCGCAATATGCGTGCCCGCTCAAGCAGTTCGCGGTCGGCGAGGCGTTTGTCGCGGAGTTGCAAGACATCGACACCGGCGTGAACCAACGGTTCGACTCGCCGCGCCATTTGATCGGCATCTTCCGCGCCATCGACGAGCACATAGAGCCGAGCGTTTCGCAGCCGCTCGCGGGCGTCATGGCTTCGCCGTAAGGGTTCGGCGAGGGTGTAGACGGCGTAACGCATCGTTTCCGCCGCCATCGCCAGTGACGGTTCGAATCCTTTCGCGTATTCCTCGAGGCACCGCAGTGCCTGTTCGACCCGTTCCAAATTCGCGGCCACGATGGCGTCGAGCGTGGGGCGATGGTGTTCGGACGGCGTCGAGATTCGCGTGCCCACGTCGCCGGGCGTGTCGCGGGCCGCGAGGCGTTCGAGCGGCGGGAGGCACGCGACCGCGGCCGCAAGCTGATGGCGGATCTGCTTGAGACGCTCGGCGAGAAACGCGTCTTCCAGCACGAATCGGGCGAATTCCTCGACCACTCGCAACCCCTCCGCCGCGCGATTCGCGTTGGCGTCGAGCACCCGCAGGCGGGCATGGGTTTGCGGGGCATCGAGTCGAGTGGGCTCGGCGGCGTTCATGGCTCGTCTTTCCAGCGGCTGCGGATCCGTTGCAGTTTTCGTTCCACACTCCGGACCGTGCAATCAAGTTGACCGGCGATTTCCTCGTTGGAGTGGCCTTCCAGCTTCAACTGCGCGACCTTGCGAAGCGAATCCTCGTCCAGCCGCGCCATCATCCGATCGAAGTTCTCGGCGAGCAAGGCGGCCGTTTCCGCCGTCGGCTCGCTCGCCAGCACTTGCTCGATGCCCCGCACTTCCCATTCATCGCCGGCGCCGAGAAAGGCGGACTCGCCTCGCGTTCGGCCGCCGCCACGTTTCTGCCGCCGCGCGTCCCGCTGTTGGCGTGACACTTTGTGGAGCGTGATGGTGACGAGAAGTCGCCACAGTTGATCGCGATCGGCAAGCCGCGCGTAGCGTCCGTCGCGAGCGCCGCGGCAGAAGCTGTGCATGGCGCTGAGAGCGGCGTCTTCCTCGTCGCTATGCCGCGCGCCGCCCGGATCGAGCTTGCGTCGAGCGACCCGCACGAGACGCTCGAAGTACGCCTGCCAAAGCTGTTCGGCAGCTCGCTGATCGCCGGCCCCGAGCCCGCCCAGCCATTGTGTTACCGCGTCCTCGTCCATGCTCGTTCCGCCCCGCGTCCTCGCCGCGATCGCCCCAGCCACTCCGCCGTCATTGTAGCCGCCCCGCCCGCTACCGTTCGCAAACCCAAGTTACCCGCCAATCGTGCGAGTCGCCGTGTGGGCCCGCGATCCCGCGCCGCTCGTTTG
This sequence comes from uncultured Planctomycetaceae bacterium, assembly GCA_903921945.1. Taxonomy (GTDB): domain Bacteria; phylum Planctomycetota; class Planctomycetia; order Pirellulales; family Pirellulaceae; genus CAIXSC01. Next base: position 99 of record CAIXSC010000277.1, on the reverse strand, counting down.
CTGGCCGCTCCGTCGGCCGCTAGAATCCCCAACAGTTTCGCGGCCTTCCCATATCGACCCGGAATCGTTGGCCACACTGCCGCTTCCGCGCGGGTTGCT
>CAIXSC010000276.1 GCA_903921945.1 uncultured Planctomycetaceae bacterium | reverse complement strand
GCTCGCGGCGACTCACGACGCGATGCTCGAGGCGACTCACGACGCGATGCCCGTGGTGATTCACGGCGCGACGCCCGAGGCGACTCACGGCCCGATGCCCGAGGCGACTCAAGGCGCGGCGACTCGCGAAGTGATGCTCGCGGTGACTCACGGCGCGACGCTCGCGGCGACTCGCGACGCAATGCTCGTGGTGACTCACGACGCGACGCTCGCGGTGATTCGCGACCTGATTCCCGTGGCGATTCACGACGTGACGCTCGCGGCGACTCGCGACGTGAAGCACGTGGTGATTCACGACGAGATGCTCGCGGCGACTCGCGACGTGATATGCGCGGTGACTCGCGACGCGACGCGGGCGGTGACTCGCGACGCGACGCCCGTGGTGATTCGCGACGCGACGCGGGCGGCGAGCCAATGCGGGACATGGCGGAATCCGTCGTGCGTCGGGGCCGGTCGGGACGCGGTTCGCCCGCGAGTCGCGGGGTGCGGCTCGAGCGACCGGGGCCAGCGAGCGGCGGTGGGCGGCGGTCCGATCGCGGCGGCAAACGGCTTCGCAGTGAAACGAGAGGGCCGAGCAGCGAGGAACGACAGGTTTCGTCGGGCGACGGCGGCTTTCAAGCCGAGGCTGGCCCCCGTGGTCGCGGCCGGCCGTTTGCGGAAAGCCAAGCGAAGGGCAAGCGATTTCCGCGACCCGGGAAAGCAACGCGTGTCGACGCATCGCGCAAAGCTGGCGCCCGAACGGGAAAGACTCGGGTGGCGGCCGAGCAAACCGACGCGGACGATTCAGCGGCCGAAGCCGAGGTGACGACCGAGCGGTTGCAGAAAGTCTTGGCGGCGGCTGGAATCGCGAGTCGGCGGGAGTGCGAAGAGCTGATTGTGTCCGGCCGGGTCGAAGTCGATCGGCAAACGGTCGTGAAGCTCGGGACACGGGTCGATCCGGTCAACCAAGAGGTCCGGGTGGATGGCGTGGCGTTACCCCGGCCGCAGCGGCTTTACTACATCGTCCACAAGCCGGTCGGCGTTGTGACGACGAACTACGATCCGAGTGGTCGGGCACGCGTGATCGATTTGGTTCCCACGGACCAGCGAGTGTTTCCGGTTGGGCGGCTCGATCGCACCAGCGAAGGATTGATTCTGGTCACCAATGATGGCGCGCTGGCGAATCTGCTGACGCACCCTCGTTTTGGCGTTGAGAAAACCTATTGGGCGCTGGTCGACGGCCATCCCGACAACCACACCTTGGACAAACTGCGAGAAGGGGTACACATCGCGGAGGGAAAGGCGAAGGCTTCCGCCGTGCATGTGAAGCGGCGAAATCCGGGCACCACGGAATTGGTGATTGTGCTGGACGAGGGACGCAATCGTCAGATTCGCCGGATGTTGGCACGGGTGGGACACAAGGTGCTGCGATTGAAGCGGATCGCCGTCGGGCCGTTGGTGCTTGGCGACCTCCCGGCGGGCGCCTGTCGCCGGTTGGGACCGCAAGATGTCGAACTGCTCATGGAGGCGATTCGCGCGAAACGCAAGCAGGCAGCCAAGGCCCGGCGACTCGCCAAACGCGCGAAAGCCTGGGATGCCACCGAGACCTATGCCGTGAGCGATGTGGGCGATGAGACTGACGTGGCCGACTTGACCGACGAGAACGCGATGTCGGAGGATTCGTGGGACATGGGCATGGAAGCGGACGACGGCGACGATGTCCTGATTGCCGACGATGCCCCGCTTGGCCGAAAAATGCCCGGCGCGGTGCTCGATTGGAACGAGGGCGACGAGGGCGACGAGGGTGGCGAGGGTGATGAAGGCGGCCAGGGCGACGAGGGTGATGAAGGTGACGAGGACTTCGAGGGGTAGGCGGAAAAGTTGGTGATCGAGTCCAAAGGCAAGAAGGTTGACGAGAGGGCTTAAGCGATGGCGGCGTTGCTGCACGCTCCGTACTGCGCGGATCAGGCGACGCAGCGGACGGTCACAGTGTTGGAGAATGTGCGACTGGCGCGGGATACGTATCGGGTGCGGTTCGGGTTTCCCGAACTTGCCCGGCGGATCACACCAGGACAGTTTCTCATGTTGCGACTGGCGGGCGGCGCCGACCCGCTGCTCGGACGGCCGTTGGCGTTGTACGACGCGGTACACGATCCGCTGGCGGCTCAGGAGAGCCCGCCTCCGTCGACTGCCCAGACGTCCATGTCGTCACAGTCTCCTACGGCGTTCCAGTCCCCAGTGGCGTCCCAGTCCCCGGTCGAGGGCCAGGCCCAGACTTCGTTTCCATCTTCAGCGTCGAGTTCGCCGGCTCCGAATGCGGTGGACGTTGTCTACTTGGTGAAGGGGCGGATGACGTCGCGGCTGATGCACTACTTGCCGGGCCAGACTTTGGACGTTTGGGGCCCGTTGGGAAACGGCTTTCCGCCGCAGGAAACCGACCATTTGGTGATGGTGGCGGGAGGCATTGGGCAGACACCGTTCTTGGCGTTGGCGGCCGAGCATTTGGGGTTGCGGCGGTACGGCGAGCCAGCGCGGCAGGTGCCGCGGGTGAAGCGGGTCACATTTTGTTACGGTGCCCGATCGGCCGGCTATTTGGCGGCCGTCGAGGACTTCGAGCGGCTTGGGGTGGAGGTGAAGATCGCGACGGACGACGGCAGTCGTGGACGGCGCGGATTTGTCACGGAACTGTTGCGGGAAACGCTGGCGGAAGCGGGGACGGTTGGTTCCCGTCCTCGCGTTGTGTGCTGCGGTCCGGAGGCGATGATGGAGCGCGCGGCCGCGATTGCGGCCGAGTTCGCGGCGCCATGCCAGGTTTCGCTGGAAACGCCGATGGCGTGCGGCATCGGCATCTGCTTCACCTGTGTCGCCAAAGTGCGGGACGATCAAGGCGGGTGGGACTACAAGCGCACGTGCGTTGAGGGACCGATCTTCGACGCCGAGCGGATCGAGTGGTGAGTGGGGCGGCTGGCGGCATTCGCGACCGCCTTGATGCCGCGGTTGTCGCTGGCATGCTTGCATCAACGATCGTTCCTGCCTTGCAACGCTCTGCGAATCGGCTACACTCTGGAGTTTTCCAATCCAGGTTCCTGTTAACGGTTGTTGAAGGCCGGGAAACGGTTTCCGGATGCCGCGAGGCGGGAGCGCCGGCGGGGAAAAGCGTCGCGAGTCGGTTGGACAGACATTTCTAGTGGTTGGTTCGAAAGCATGTTTCCAAAGAAGCCCGCCAAAGGCGCCAAGGTCAAGAAGCGTAGCAAGGCCCGCGTCAAGACGAAGAAGAAGGATCCGCTGTTCGTCGATGGCCAGCGGCCCAGGCCGATGTACGTCGACTACAAGGATGTCGAGCTGCTCAAGAAGCTCGTCAATCGCCATGGCCGAATTGTGAGCCGCCGCAAGACCGGATGCTCGGCCGTCAGCCAGCACGCCGTGACGCAAGCGATCAAGCGGGCTCGGTTCATGGCCCTCTTGCCGTACACCGGCGAATAGCCGGGCGAGACGGCATGGCACAAGTGTTTCATCACGAGCGGCGGGTCGAATTTCGCGACACCGACGCGGCCGGGATGATGCACTTCTCCGCGTTCTTCCCCCGGATGGAAGAGGCCGAGCACGCCTTATTGCGGTCGCTCGGCACCAGTGTCTGGCAAACGCAGCCCTTGTCGGCCGCTGACGCGCCTGCGGCAGTGACAGCAGGATCCGATGGCGCGATCGCCGCCGGCGAACCAAGCGTTGCAGGCAAGGTCAGTTGGCCGCGAGTCTCAGCGCGGTGCGATTATCGCGGACCGGTTCGGTTCGAAGACATGTTGTCGGTCGAGGTGCGCGTGGCGCGGCTGGGCACCTCCAGCGTCACGTACGATTTCCGCTTTCTTCACGACGGGCGGCGTGTAGCGGAAGGGCAGGTCACGGCGGTATGCTGCCGCTTTTCGCCGGGTGAGCCACCCCGCGCGATTCCGATCCCGCAGACACTGAGGGACGAACTGGCCCGATTCGTGGCCCCGCCTGACGAACTCTCCTACCCGCCCACCTGATGACCACCTACCTGGAAAATCTAACGCTGCGATTGGCCACCGGATTAGGCGAGTTGCCTGCCGAGGTCCGGGATCGCCATGTCCGTTATCTCAAGGCGGCTCAGCGACCCGATGGCGGTTTCGCTGGACGCGAGGGCGGGAGCGACCTCTATTACACCGGTTTTGGGCTCCGTGGACTTGCGGTGCTCGGGGAATTGTACGGCGAAACGGCTGAGCGGGCCGCCGCTTTCCTGCGTGGTCGGCTGTCGGGGCGGGAATCGATCGTCGATTTCCTGTCCTTGATTTACAGCGCTCGGTTGCTCGCGCAGGCGGCGGGAGTCGATCCGCTCGCGGATGCCGTTCCCAACTGGCGGGATGCGGTGGCCGCGTCGCTCGATCGACTCCGGCGGCCCGATGGTGGATACGCCAAGGGGGCGGAAGGACACGCGAGCAGCACATACCACACGTTTCTGGTCGTGTTGTGCCTGCAATTGATTGAGCGGCCGGTGCCGGATCCGGCGGGAATTGTCGCCTTCCTGCGATCGCAGGCGTGCGACGAGGGTGGATTCCGCGAGATTCGCGCCGGGAAGCGGGCGGGCACGAATCCGACAGCGGCCGCGATTGGCACGCTGCAAGTACTGGGGGCCCTGCGTCCGGAGGACCGCGAGTCAACGCTTGATTTTCTGGTCGAAATGCAAAACGACGAAGGCGGCCTCCGCGCGAACACGCGGATTCCGATCGCGGACTTGCTCAGCACCTTCACCGGAATGTTGACGCTGATCGATCTCGACGCGATCTCGGAATTGGAGACGGCGGACGCGGCGCGATTCGTGGCCAGTTTGGAGATGCCGACCGGGGGGTTCCACGCGGCCGCTTGGGATCCGGCGCACGACGTCGAGTACACGTTTTACGGGCTCGGATGCCGCGCCCTGCTGCACGCGGTGAGGTGACACCGATGGCCGATTTGGCGGTTCAAAACTTGGGCAAGTCATACCCGACGCGGGCTGAGCCGTTGGTGGTTCTCCGCGAGGTGTCGTTTTCGCTGGAACGCGGCGAAAGCGTGTCGATCGTGGGCCGGAGCGGCTCGGGGAAAAGCACGCTGTTGCAGATCCTCGGCACGCTCGACACGCCAACGACCGGCTTGGTGCGGCTCGCTGGCCAAGACCCGTTCGCGCTGGCGGAGCCCGACTTGGCCGCGTTCCGCAACCGGCACATCGGCTTCGTGTTTCAGGAACACCATCTGTTGCCGCAGTTAAGCGTTTTGGAAAACGTGCTCATTCCCGCGCTAGCCACAGGACGTCCGACCCCAGAGCAGCGGCAACGCGCCGAGGAGCTCCTGGGGCGTGTCGGGCTGTCGCAACGCACGGCGCACCGGCCGGCGGAACTTTCGGGCGGCGAGCGTCAACGAGTCGCCGTGGCCCGCGCCTTGCTGCTCAAACCGGCGCTGCTGCTGGCCGATGAACCGACCGGGAATCTGGACCGCGCCAACGCGGTGGCGATCGGGCGGCTGCTGCGAGAACTGCAGCAGGCCGAACAAGCGATGCTGGTCGTGGTTACTCACAGCGACGAACTGGCCGCTGAAATGCAGCGTCGATTCCGGATTGACGATGGCCGCCTGAGCGAAAGCCCCTGAGTCCACCATGTTCGCGCGAACCCAGTTTCTCCTTCGCGGACTGCGTCACCATCGCCGCGTTCACGCCGCGGTGGCGTTGGGCGTCGCGGCCGCCACCGCCGTGTTGTGCGGCGCGCTGCTGGTCGGCGATTCCGTCCGCGGCAGTCTCCGCGCGTTGGTGCTCGACCGGTTTGGCCGCATCGATGAAGTGTTGGTGGTCGATCGCTTCCTCCGCCGCGAATTGGCCGAGGAACTGATGGCGGCCCCCGGGGCCCGCGATCGCTACGAACGGCTGGTGCCGGCGGCGATGTTGATGGGAGGCACGGTCGAATTGCAGGGAGTCGATGGAACACGTCGCGCGGCGAACGTGCAGCTCTTGGGTGTGCCCACCGACTTCTGGGAGTTGGAATCGCGAGCATGGCGGCCGCGGGCAACGCTCACGGGCGACCAAGCGATCCTCAATGCGGCGGTCGCCGAGGAACTGGGCGCTCGCATCGGCGATCGTATCGTGGTGCGGTTGCCTGGAGCCAATCAAGTGCCGGCCGATAGCCCGCTGGGACGCAAGACCGACCGGGTCCGGGCCCTCGCCGATCTGACTGTCGTCGACATCGCGCCGGGCGAAGGGCTCGGGCGCTTCAGCCTGCGTTCCTCGCAGCAACTGCCGCGCACCGTGTTCCTGCCTCTCGAGGCGGTGCAGCGCGCCATCGAACAGCCCGAAAAAATCAACGCCCTGCTCGCGATCGCCAAGTTGGGCGGCGAAGCATCCGCGTCTCGAAACACCGTTGCCTGGCCCATACCGGCGACGCTAGCCGACCGTGGCCTGAAGCTCTCCCGGGTCACACGTCTCTTCACACCGCCCGCCATGGAAACCGGCGGCCGTTCGGCCGCTGACGATGCCGCGTCTGGCGATGCGAAGGCGGGTGACGTGAAGGCGGGTGACGCGAAGGCGGGTGCCGTGAAGGCGGGTGACGCGGCGCTCGGCGGTGGCGAAGCGGGGGCGTCGACGGTGCTCGACTATTTTCAACTGTCGAGTGACCGGTTGCTGTTGGAGGACGATGTCGCGCGGGCCGCCTTAGAGGCTTGGTCCAGCGAGCAGCCTCAGCCAGTGCTCACGTATCTCGCGAACCGAATCACCAAGGTCGATTCGACGGTAGCTGGCGCGGCGGGAGCCGGCGCGACGGGAGCTGTCGCGACGAGGCATCCCGGAATTCCGTATTCGATGGTGTCGGCTGTGGATGCCACCGCCGGTTTGGGACCGTTGCGTTCCGCGGATGGTTTGGCGTTGCCGTCACTGGCGGATGATGAACTGGTGCTCACCAGTTGGTCGGCCGATGATTTGGCGGCGAAGCCGGGAGATCGAATCAGGTTAACTTGGTTCGAACCCGAGACCACGCATGGCGAAACGCGGGAGACTTCGGCCGAGTTCCGTTTACGGGCGATCGTGCCGCTTGTCGAACCCACTCAGGGGTTTCGACGCAACCGGCCGCCGATCTTTTCACAGCGTCCTAGCGAAGTGAACGACCCGGATTTGACGCCGACGGTCGAGGGTGTGACCGATCAGGAAACGATCGACAAATGGGATCCGCCTTTCCCTTACGACGCTAAACGCATGCGTTCCCAGGACGATCAGTACTGGTCGCGGCATCGCACGACTCCCAAGGCGTTCGTGTCGTTGCGAACGGGGCAACGGCTTTGGGGCAGCCGGTTTGGGAAGCTGACATCGATTCGTGTGCCGGCTCGCGCCGGCCTCGACTTGGCGGAGCTTGAGCGGCGGCTTGTCACGGTGTTGGACGAGCGCTCGATTCGGCAGGGGCTCGAATT
>CAIXSC010000275.1 GCA_903921945.1 uncultured Planctomycetaceae bacterium | reverse complement strand
TGGTGGGCATGATGATGCCCGCCGACCGACAAAAGGTCGGGCGGTGGATCCGCGATTACTCGTCCACCCGCACGCCCGCATTGTCGCCTTATTTGGCCGAGGCCTATCACTTTGCCAATGAGCACAAGACGCCCGTGGTGATGGCGATGGACTTGCAGGATGTGGTGTCGTACGAACATGTGTTCAAGGCGCTTTCGTCATCCGAGTTGTCGAAAGGAATGACAGCGGCGCAGATCGAAGACGCTTCGCAGGTCATCGGCAGCCTTCGCGGCGTGATGCTGGGGTTCACAGTCCGGGACCGGATTTATGGCAAGATCCGGGTCGATTTCACGAAGAATGCCGCGCCGCTGGAAAAGATCGGCAAGGCGATCCTGTTGACGGCGCTCGCGAAACACGGGGCGTCGATTGACGAATTCGAGCATTGGGAAGCGAAGGTGAGCGGGAATCAATTCACGCTGGAAGGGCCGTTCGACTATTCGGGCGCGCTCCGCATCAGCACCTTGCTACACCGCCCGGCCATTGTGGCCAAATCGCAAATCGAGGAGACCACAACCCCGACGCCGCCCGTGCCTCCGGAGACCTTGGCTCGCGAAGCTTCCAAGAATTATTACTCGAAGGTCACCACGCTGCTCCGCGACCTCAAGGTCGATTCGCGCGAACTGAAGACCTGGGGCAATCTCGCGCTCTGGATGGAAAAGTACGCGAATCGGATCGATCAATTGCCGGTGGTGAATGTCGACCCTGAATTAGTCGATTACGGCACGAAGACTTCCGATACGCTACGCCAGGCCAGTTCGACGCTGCGACGCGGCTTGGCCGCCGGTGGACAGGCCGCTCGGAATGTGCCGACGCAATACCAGAATTACACCTATGGAGATGTTTACGGCTACACGTACCGCTGGGGGCTGTTTGGCGCGGGCTACGTGCCGTACGGTTACGCGAACACGGTGACGGTCGTTGACAACGTGGCGACGGACAAGCTGCGGAGCAAAGTCCGTTCGAACACGGTGAACCAAGCCGTGTCGGACGCTCGGCCGCTGGTCGAGGAATTGAGCCGCAGCTCGGGCGAGATCCGCAAGCGGATGTCGACGAAGTTCGGCGTCGAGTTTTAAGGGCCAGCGGCCAACACGCCGGTTCGCGCGGCCGGTTCGCGCGGCGGGTTCGCGCGGCAAGTTTCGATCCGTGGCGGGCATCCGTCCTTGTCGACGGTCATGGGGAGGGTTACGTTTACCGCCTGCATCGGTAACCGTTTCCCCCACCCCGCTGCGACCAGGCCCGCCATGAGTCCCGAATTGCTCGCGAAGCTCGCCAAATACGACACGCCGACAATCTGCAATGTGATTGAGTTGTTCAACGTCCGTCCGCGAAATCGCGGTTACATGGACGCCCGTGTCAAGGCGAACTTCCCCGAGTTCGCCCCGGTGGTCGGTTTCGCGTCGACGGCCTGTTTCCGGTCGGACGCGCCGCCCGCTGGCGGCGATGCCTACGGCAGCATTCAAAAGCAACTGGATCAATTCGCCCAGCTTCCCGGACCGGCGATGGTGGTCTTCCAGGATTTGGATGATCCGCCCGTTTCGGCCGTGTTCGGCGAAGTGATGTGCGCGACCTACCAAGCGTTCGGCTCGGTGGGGTTGGTCACCAGCGGCGCCGGCCGCGACTTGGAACAGGTCCGGGCGCTCAAGTATCCGGTCTTCACCGGTTCCACGATCTGCTCGCACGGCTATTGCCACATGTTGCATCTCGGACTGCCGGTCCGGGTTGGCGGATTGATGGTCTATCAAGGCGATCTGCTGCACGCCGATGCGAATGGCGTGACGAACATCCCGATCGATCTGGCGAAAGACATCGCCGATGTCTCGGACGAATTCGTGGCCGCCGAAGCGATCATGTTGGACTACGTCAAGGCGCCCGGCGAGAAGTCGCGTGCGAAGTACGACGAGCTGCGCAAGGAATTCCAATCCGTCGTGAAGAAGCTGACGGATCGCGTTGCCAAGAAGTAAGGTGAAGGGGCCGTCGGAGTGCCGCTTGGACCAAGCGGCACTCGGATCGCGGCGCCATTCGCTTGGGGCCGCGTGGCCGCAAGCAGATTTCGAAGTCGAGTCGCCATCAAGCTGAAATCGTAGTGAGAATCGTCATGGCAGTGACCGCCGAATCCATGGTTGCTTGGACGCGTGCCCTACTGGGTGTCGAGGGCTTCCCCGAGTTGTCTCTCGAGCAATACCTCGCCGAGATCCCTACCCTCGAATCGCTCGGTGATCTGCCGGCGGGCACGGTTGTGTTGATTCGCGGCGACTTGGACTGCAAGCCCGGAGCGGCTGTCGGCCAAGGCGACATCCGGCTTCGCAGCATGGTGGAGACGTTGGAATTCGGCCGTCAACGTGGCTGGAAACAAGTCTTGTTCGGCCATATCGGCCGCGATCCGGCCGCGACGCTCGACAAGGTCGCCAAGCGACTGGGCGAGATTCTCGGCGCCGCGGTTCCTGTTATGAACGATTGGCTGGATCCGGCGACCAACACGATCCGCGCCGCCTCGGCCGAACAGATCAAGACGGCCGCCAACGGCAGCGTATTGATGTTGCAAAACTGCCGCGCCTACGACATCGAACGAGTGCTGTGGAAGGCGAAAGAGGAAGACCTGGCCGGCTTGTCGAGCGGCCTCGCGGATGTCTCGAACGCGTTCGCCAGCCAGTTGGGTTCGGTCTACATCAACGAGGCTTTCTCAGCCGGCAGTTTGGATACGTCGGGGACCGTGCTTCCGTCGTCGATGTCGCGAGTGGCGCTTGGGAAGTATGTTCGCGACCAGTTCTCGGGGCCCATGCTCCGCTGCCTCAAGGCGCAGTTGGTCATCTTCAGCGGGCTCAAAGCCGATAAGCTCGACGACATGGAGGCGATCATTCGCCGCGGGCACGTCAAGAAGCTTTTCGTCGCCGGTTCGCTCGCCATGTCCCTGAAAAAGGCGGACGCCCAACTGGCCGGAGGCGATTTCCACATCGGCATGGCCGAGGATCCGGCGTTGAGCAAGGAACCGTTCCATGTTCCGGCCAAGCGGCTCGAACAGGCCAAGCGGTTGCTCGTCGAAGGCCGCAAAGCGGGCATTGAATTCGTCCTGCCGTGCGACTTCACGTTGCTCGACGGCACGGTGTCCGAGACCGTCGGCCCCGGTAAAGCGCAGGGCGACATCGGACCGCGGACCAACGAACTGTTCGCGCGGAAGATCGACGAATTCATCGCGCAGCATCGCGCCGGCGTCAACGGGCCGACGAGCGTCGCGTTCCACAACGGCGTGTTCGGAAAATTCGAAGAGAAGCCATTCGAACGCGGAACCGCGACCTTTGTCCCCGAATTCAAGAAGATGCGGGACGCCGGCGTCGAAGTGTACGTCGGTGGCGGCGAGGGTGGCACAGCGCTCGAACAATTCGGCCAGCCTAACTGGGTGACACACTGCTTCACTGCGGGTGGAACCGTGCTCAACGCGCTCGGCAGCGACCCTGTGCCGTATCTTGTGGCCTTGCG
>CAIXSC010000274.1 GCA_903921945.1 uncultured Planctomycetaceae bacterium | reverse complement strand
CCTTGGCCCGAAGATCCGCTCGGCAGGACTCGACGAGAAATCGTCGCCCGGCGCCAGGGCCTGCGGGTTTTCCGCGGCCAAGGCACAGCTCGCACGGACGTCGATGCCGCGCGAACGCGGCAATGGATCGATGAACTGCCGTTGCCGACTTTCGACGCCTCGGTCTTCGACGATCACTCGACCGACCAGCCCAGCCAACGCGGCGGCCCGCGCGGACGCGGCGGATCGGGGCGCGGAGGCCCGCACGGACGAGGTGGATCGGGACGAGGTGGATTTGGGCAGGGCGGATCGGGACGTGGCGGATCGGGGCGGGGCGGATTTGGACGGGGTGGATCGGGGAGAGGCGGGTCGGGGCGAGGCGGATTTGGGCAGGGCGGATCGGGGCGGGGTGAAGGACGGTGAAACTTAATTTGGGAATCACGGTGAATTGGTTGTCGGTTCGAGCGGTGGGAAGATACGCTATGTCGTTCCGCCGGAGGAATATGAATTCGCCTTGAGCGATGCTGTGGTGACCGCGGCACGCAAAGGGGTAGTTCCCAGGAGGATTTCGTGACCGCATTGCTTTCCCGCCCCACTTTGGTGCTCAATCGAAGTTGGCAACCTGTTGGCGTTGCCACGGTCGCTCGTTCAATCAGTCTCGTGGCTGCGGACCGGGCTCAAGTGGTTGATCCCGTCGATTATCGGCAGTATTCGTGGTCCGACTGGTCGCGTTTGATTCCGCAGGGCGACGAGCCTTACATCCAGTCGGTGACGTTTCGCTTGCGAGTGCCGGAGGTGATTACCCTGGCCGCGTACGATCGGGTGCCGAAGAACGTGGTAACGTTTAGTCGTCGGAATCTGTATCGCCGTGACCAGTACACGTGCCAGTACTGCGGAGCTCGACCGGGGACCGAGGAGCTGACGATCGATCACGTGCAACCGCGATCGCGGGGTGGAACGAGCAACTGGGAGAACTGTGTGTTGGCGTGCCTGGACTGCAACCAGAAGAAGGCGAACCGCACACCGCGCGAGGCGTCGATGCCGCTGCCCCGAAGCCCGGTGCGTCCGACATGGAGCCCGCTGTACGCGCGTCACACCGTGCGGGTGAAAAGCTGGACGAAGTTCCTCAGCGAAGCGTACTGGAACGTCGAACTCGAAGAGTAACCCATTCGCCCGGTCCCCAAGCGAGCCGGCTCCCGGCTCAGCGCCGGCGGCCGGCTCATGAACCGGCTCAACGTCGGCGATGGATTCGCCCGCGATCGTAGTTTCGACGGCGATCTTGGTCCCCCGTGATCGTGGTCGCCCGTGATCATGGTTTCGACGGCGATGCCGTTCGAACCGCAATCGCGTCCCGCTCGATTTTCTCACGGAGCCACGGAGTTCCACAATCAGCGGGCCCCACAGTCGGCGAGTCCAACAGTCGGCGAGTCCAACAGTCGGCGAGTCCAACAGTCGGCGAGTCCCACAATCAGCGAGTCCAACAGTCAGCGGGTCCTGTGGGTCGTGAGTCCCCAAAGATTGTCCGTTGCTGTTGTGACTTGCGACGCCAGGTTGGGACGATGTCGCTGGTTTGTCTTGCCACTTCAGGCAACGCCGGGAAGCAATTTTTTCCTGTTTCGCCGCCGCGCTCCCGGCAATGCGGGGAAGTCTGTTCGTGTGGTCGCGTAGCGACAACGGATGGGAGCGAGGCGTTTCAATGCCTCGCTGAAAGGCCGCGCGCGGTCAGCCGCGAATCGTGAGCGAAACTCGGGCGGTCGATGGCGAACTTGCGTTAGGCCAGTTTGACGGGATGACTGGTCGGAAGGGATTGAAACGTTCGAGGGATCGAAACGGATCGAAAAGTGGCTGGCACGGTTTCCGTTTTTGGCGGCTAGCCCGGCGGTAGCGGTCTTTGGAGTGCGGCGACTTCAGGCGCCGCTTTCGCTCGTGGCCGAAAACCGAGGATCGACAACAGCGTTCATTGGCTCGTTTCGACATCGCGCGTCCCGGAACCGTTGGCGTCGCTTCAAGGGCGTCCGTAAAGCGGCGCCCGCGGCGCCGCACTCCAAAGAGCTCGACATCCATTCAGCGTTGGCGGCTAGTGCAGTGCTTCAAGCAGATGGGATCTTATTGAGGCTGGCCCGAGCCCGAGCAACTTTCTCGAGGATGTCCGCAGCCATTTTGGTAAAGACGAACGTAGTCGGG
>CAIXSC010000273.1 GCA_903921945.1 uncultured Planctomycetaceae bacterium | reverse complement strand
CGTTGTAGTCGAAGGCGTCGATAAACACCGCATCGACGGCCTTCGCCTGATTCGAACTGGGGAAGGTGTTGACGATCGGCTGGCCATAGCGCGCCCCGTCAAACGTGCGGATCGTTGGCGGTTGGCCTGGACCGAGACTGGCAATCACATCCTCGACGCCATCGCCATTGACGTCGCCCGACGCGATGCGAATCCCCTGTCCGGAAGTAGCCCCGAACGGATTGAAGCGGCTCCCCAGGACCTCATCGAAAGCAGCCGCGTTGTTCCACTGAAACGCCCGTATCGTGGCCACATTGTCAACCGTCGCGTTCGCCCACAGCAAGCCTCGGTTCGCGCCGCCTCGAACATTTTGGTCCGCGATGGCGAGCGATACGAGACGAGTGCCCACCGCGCCGAATGGCCGCAATTCCGCCCCCAGCTGACGCCAGTTCGCATTGGGATCGCCACTGAACACGCGGACGGTGACACTGACATCGCAGTTTTGGCCCACCACCAGATCATTCCAGCCATCCCCATTCACATCGCCGATCGCCAACTCGACAACGCCTCGACAGAAGGACACGTTGTTATAAGGGCGGAGGGACACCAATTGCCGGCCGTCAATCCCGTCGAAGACTTTCACCTTCGAGTTCGTCACGAAATCTTGACTCACGGCGATATCGGGGACTCCGTCGCCGTTCAAATCGCCAGTCGCTACTCGCAGACCCTCGCGAAACCCTTCGCTTCGTAACCGTTCTTCGGGAATCGTGAACCGCAACCGTCCCGACTTCGGATCGTAGACTTTAACCCCTCCCGCCCCCTTGATCCCCGCGGCGGAGAACACTCCCAAGGACTCCACGCCGTTAAACCTTTCGATACTCGCGAACTGAATCGGCTGATGGCCACTCGCAAATTGCCAAATGCCGGCCCCCGACTGGCCGGTGGTCCAAGTCAGCGACTCGCCGCTGACACCGCTGACGTCGACACGCAGATAATCGCCCAGCCTCGGCGGAACCGCCCCGCCCACCGGCGATCGACCATCGATGGCGAATCGCGTGGTCAAGCTCGGGACGACATCGAACACATTGGCCACGCTCGTTCCCGCCAACGCCAACGATTCCAGATTGGCATCGAATGCAATGCCGGCAAACACGCGGTTCGGCTGCCCTGGCCGCGATGGCGAGGTCACTAGGCCCGCGCCCACTCGATAGTCAACGCCTTTCGCGGTCCCGCTGTCGTCGAGCGATGCTTGATCGAGGCCAGCACCACCCGACAAACGCACGCGACCCGCAAGGGTGTCAAGGTCGCCGGTCCCCACCTCAAACGTGTCGCTACCGCCTCCGCCATCCATCGTGTAGCTGGTATCGGATTGGGTGCTCGCGATAGACAGCCGGTCATCGCCTGCGCCAAGCGTGATGTTCAGGCTTTCAATCGCTTCGTAGAACAGCCCGGCCGACATACCTAGTCCGTAGATAACGGTCGATGCGAGCGTCCCCAGGTTGGGCAGAGTGTCGCCACTGTCATCCCCATTGAGAGTGTCTCCACCGTTGCTCGGGACGACATCGCTGGTTGCTGGCCCGCCATCCAATATCAAGCGGCCGGCGATGCCGCTTAACTCGCCGCCATCATTAAGGCTGGCGTTGCCGGAGACCCCACGCGCCCGGCTCCCGACATTGAAGGTATCAGCCGCTTCGCCAGTCCGGATCGTGGTTGTGCCGTCAATGGTCCGAACATTGATAATATCCGCGCCGGAACCCGTGGCTAATTCCGTGCTCCCTGCATGCGTGCTCTCGATCGTGAACACCACATCGCTAACGGTATCGATGACGACGCACAATGCTTCGAGCTCGGCATATTCGATGCCGCTTGGCAACTGCAGACCTGACAGCCTGTCGCCTGTCAATCGCCCCGGCTCGGTCACCGGAAATGTGGAGGAGAAGAGCAGTTCGTCGCGGTCTCCCACCGCATCGCCGCCCCTTACCATCAAGGCACCATTGATTGCGGACCGATTGGCGGAAACAGCCAACCCGCTATCAACGGGGCTGTCCGCGGTTGGCGCTACCACGATCGAATCGGAACCGTCTTCGGCTTCGATCGTCACCGGTCCGTTGATCGCCTCCACCACAATCCGGTCGTCGCCGGCACCCGCTCGCAAGGTGACCGACATGGCATCCGCCGTGCTGGCGATAGTGAAGCGGTCGGGGTAACTCCCGAACCCTAAATAAAGGCTCTCTAAAGAGTTCAACAACAGATCCGCGCCCAACCCCAATCCAGATAGTCCGCCACTGGTCAGTCGACCTTCCGACATCGCCAACGCCCCGGTGCTATCCACATTGAGGGTGTCGACGCCATCTCCGCCGACAATCGCCAACTCGGCCATGATTTGGGTCAGCCGGCCACCGGTCGCGGGCGCCTGACTGCCGACGTTGAAGAAGTCGTCGTCATCCCCGGCATCGATCATGGTCGCGGCGTTAGCGGCCCGCACATGGATCGTGTCGCCACCACTTCCTGTCGCGACACGCAACGCGCCGTCCACCCCGTCAATGGCGACCGTATCGGAACCGTCCCCGCTGTCCAATTCGGTGGCGCCTGCATGAGTGCCCGACACGACAATCTCGTCCGCTCCATCCTGAGTGTTCACGAGCAGGGTGTCGAAATCCGCGTAACTCACCGTCGACATGCCGGAAACCGCCAGCGAGTTCGCTGCGAGCGTCACGGCCTCCGCTTCATCACTGAGTCGTATCGACAGCCAATCATTCGCCCCGGTGCCGCCATCAACCACCACGTCGCCACCCGCAACGGGATACGCCAGCGTGATCGTGTCGTCGCCACTCTCACCCAAAAGGTGCACAGAGCCCGCAGCCACCGTTCCCTGCAATTGCAGTTGGTCATCGCCGTCGCGCCCATGCACGGTGACCGCCTCCAGCGCCGACCAGCCAATCGCCAACCGATCGAAGTTAATGCTCGGACCATCGATCGCCATCAAGTCGCTATCCGCCGTTCCCTCGATGACCAACGCATCCCCCGCCGTGGCAGCGGCGACGGCGGTACTGCCCGCCGACGAATCGCCACCATCAACACTAATGACCGACTCGACTTCCGCCATCACCGAAATCGCCACAAGGTCATTGCCATCGCCGCTGTAGATATTGATGCGCGCAGGCAAACCAGTTTCTGGCGCGACCGATATTTGGTCACCGCCGCCAAGCGTGAATAGATCCAGGAGGCCGATATTGGTGTACTGTGTCCTGATATCATTAACGGCCACATGCAGCACGCTAAGGATAACCGTGTCATCGCCGTCGGAAGCGGTGACCGCGAAGCGATTGATTCCCTCGCCGCCATCCAAGCCGCCGGAGAGTGTGGCACGATCGCTCATCAAGAAGTCATCGCGGCCAACATTGCCCGCAAGAGACTCAATCTGCGAGAACACAAGCCCGGCGATATCGCCGCTATCTATCCCAGTGATGTTCCAAACATTGTCGGCGTCCGCCCCCAACAACCGATCTTGGCCCTGGCTGCCAATCAAGAACTCGAGGTTGCGCAACGCATCGCCAAGCTGAATCGCTACGCCTGTCGTGATGGCTGAATAATCGACCGTGTCCGATCCGAGACCAGCGTCGAGCGTCCCACTGAGCTCACCGCCAGCCAGGAAGGTAAACGCGTCGTCGTTCGTCCCGCCGACAAGGTTCTCGATCCCGGAGAATTCAACGCTGGGGACACTCGCCAAGCTACCGCTGTTCGCTCCGGAAACCGTCCATTGGTTTTTCAAGTTCGGTCCGATCAACGTGTCGTTCGAACTCGCGGTCGACGCCACGGTGAATGTGGCGAGCGACAGTGGAACCTGATCGACTCGGATGACGCTACCGCTACCGGTCGTGGTAATCGTAAGATCGGTGACGCCCACCAAGGGGTTGCTCGCGCCATTGAAGAACACCGTGTCCTGAGTCACGACGAACACACCGTTTCCGACAAGGTTTAGATTTGGGTCGACCGAATTCAATTCAATGCGTTCGATCGAGTTGTCAAACCATAGCGGGGACGTCGACGCGTTATAAGTAACGTCGCTCGCTGCCAATTGCGCATACCCCTGGCTTCCGACGCTGACACGAATCG
>CAIXSC010000272.1 GCA_903921945.1 uncultured Planctomycetaceae bacterium | reverse complement strand
CGGACCAATTGGCGGGCCCGTCTCAGGTGACTTTGACGAACCGTCCGACGTCGATCTGCATGCTCGCTGGTTGCGTCAAGATTCAAATTGGTTTAAAAGAATCGCCAAAATGGCGGCGTTGACTGATCGAGAGGAATTCGTCGTGCGCGAGTTCTATCTCCAAGGCACTCCGATCATGGTGATCGGCGAACGACTCGGTATGCCCATAAGCAAGGTATACCCCATCCGACGCCGCGCTCTCGAGAAGCTGCGTCGTGTTGGTTCAGAGGGGTGATTCGACGCCCGGCCAATAGTATTCGGCCACGAGGGTCCTGAATCGGTCCGCATTGGCTTATCCATTGGCATTGCTGCCACATCGCGAAACTATAGGCGCGGCAGTCCGCTTTGTGGCGGACTGCCGCGCCGCCGTTCAACACAGTCGATAAAAAACCCGATGGCTCAAGGCGTTCGCCAAACTCGCGACGCGCGAAGGAGAACGCCCAGCGTTGAATTCCAATTCGATCGTCTTGGGCGTCAGCCTTCGGTTCGATGAAGCGACTCAATGGGCACGGTCGGGTTTTGCGAATCAGGTCGGTGCGGCTTCGAACCGGCTGATTGGGGCAGGGGCTGGTCGCAGTCAGACTTCGATTTCCATCACTGCACGCCCAGCGCTTTGAAGACCGCGTCTACCGGGTCGGCGTAGAAGCCTGTTTGGAACTTGGCGAATAACTCGCCGGGGATCGTCGGGATGTCTTTGACGCTCGCCATCGGGAGCAGCAGCCGCTTCGCGCCGGCGTCGCAGGCGACTTGCAGCGACTCGGCTAGGTTCTCCACCGGGATGATGCTGCCTCCCAAACTCATGCTGCCCAAGACCACCAACTGCTGCTGGAGCGGCTTGCCGAACACGCCCGAACACAACGCCACAAACGACGCCAGCGTCATCGAGGTCGTCGGCCCCGTGTTGTGCAACTCGACGATGTGAAGGTGATAGTCGTGCTCGCCCGGCTTGATCGAGGCGCTCACCCGATGCGCGTTCGCCTTGAAGAAGTCAAACCCCACCTTGATCGCCTCTTTCGCCGCCGAGTTCGAGCCCAATCCCGAAGTCTTCATCGCTCCATTGCCGGCGGTCACCTGCGTTTCGATTCGGTAAAGCCCCAAATGCGATCCCGTGCCGCCGGTCGCCACCGTGTGCATCACGCCGGGGTTCAGCGGTCCGTCCGGAATCAAAGCGCCGCCACCCTGCTCGGGCACCGAGATGAACCGCTCCTCCATCGTCTCTGTGTCGATGTACGAGAAATGCACGTCGAAGAACTCCATCCCGCCAATCTTCTTGAGCTGCTCCTTCACGCGACGCCGCGCCTCCAAGGCGTACTCCACACAACGCCTCACCGCCTCCTTGTCGTACTGCTCGTGCGGATAGAGCAACTTCAGCAAACCCGACACCGTATGCTTCACCGCGATCGTGTCCCGCTGGTTCAGGTCGCGGCCCAGCTTGAAATACTTGTTGATCGCGTCGCTGAAATTCCGCTTCCGCATCTCCCGAGCCCACTCGGCCAGATAGTCGACAATCAGCCCATACTGGTTCGTGAAAAACTCGGGCCGCATCTTCGGAATCTCCCACCCCGGCACGTAGGCGTGGAAGCGGTCGAAAAACGCCGAGTCGATCATCGCCTCCGGGAACGGCGCGAACAGATGGCTCGTCTTCACCAGCGTGTCGACCGGCTGGTTGATGTTGCCAACGAACACCATCGACGCGTAGGCGTTCACCGATTCCCGTCCACGAGCGAACGAGCCGCTCGCCATGTAGTCCTTCATGATCTGCACTCCGTCCTTGTCCTTGAACGAAATGCCAGCCACCTCGTCGAACGCCACCACGTCCCACAGTCCCACCAAGCCAATCTGCCGCCGCGTCATGTTGTAGAACAGGTTGGCCACCGTCGTCTGGCCCCCCGACACCAGGATGCTGTTCGGGCTGATCTCCTTGTAGATGTGGCTCTTCCCCGTCCCGCGCGGACCCAACTCGGCAAGGTTGAAGTTGTTCTCGACCAGCGGAATCATCCGAGCCAGCAAGTGCCATTTCACCCGCTCGTCGAAGTGCGTCGGCTCCATCCCGGTCGAACGCAGCAGCACGTCGATCCACTGCGACTCGGTAAACGCCTGTCGGCCCGCGAACAGCTCCTCCATGTCCATGTTTGGCATCTGGATCGGCTTCAAATCTCGCAGCATGTACGGCGAGCTCTTCTGATCCTCCTCGAAGAAATACTCCAGCGAGACGATGCACCAGATGCCGCCCTCCAGCAGCTTCTCGTACTTTCGCACGATTTCGCTGCCGACCTCCACGTCCTTCAGGCCGAGATTGCCAAGGTGCGCCTCGTAGACATCGCGTTTCTCGTTCAGCGACACGGTCAGCTTGTCGATGATCTTCATGCTGCCGCGTTCGCGGATCGACGATTTGACTTTCTCGGCCTCGTCCGGGCGGACATAATTCTCCGCCAAGATCTTTTTCACCGTCGCCAACCCGGACGCGATCAGCTCGGGGTCTTCCGACGCGCAGTACGTCCCCAGCAGGTATTCCAGCACGTACACCGGCACATTGGCGCCTTCCTTCACCAGCTTGGTTAAGTCCTTGCGGACCACCTTGCCAGGGAAATGGCGGTTCAGCAGGTCGTCCAGCCCGGTGTCGACGGCGATGGTCCTAGAAGTCATTGGCGAAGGCCCTGTCGATGATCACTTCCACGCTCTGCTGCTCGATACCCGTGTCGGCGTCGCGGACGACCAGCCGATAGGCAGTCTTCTTGTTGTACGGCCGATTCGTCAAGACGAGCGAGACCCACTTCTTGCGCTCTTCCAGATTGCCGGAACCGCTGTCGAACTTCACCGTCTGAATGTCCGTGACCGGCTCGTCCCCCTCGTACACCCCGATCCGCAGCGTAATCGGCTTCACCCGCTCGCTGACCGGCTCCATCTGGATCAGTTGGAACCGATGACTGGCCGTCGTGATGCGGTGATTGGCGCCGAGCACATGGACCGTCACCGGCTTGATCTTCGTGTCCTGAGCGGATTTTCCCCGGACTTGCTTGACGGTGATCACCGGGACCACGATCTCTTGCGGCATCGCCCCGCCATGCACGAACCGCGCCCCGCCGACGAAATGAAACACGTTCGTCCCCTTGGGAATCCAGAACTCCATGCCGCCCTCGGTTCCGGCGGTGACGCTTGTCTTCCCAT
>CAIXSC010000271.1 GCA_903921945.1 uncultured Planctomycetaceae bacterium | reverse complement strand
GTTGAGGGAGCGACGAATTGTCCAGTTTTTTCGCGGAACTGCGCACGACGCAGCCAGTGACGCATGCGTTGTTGGTCTTGTCGATCGCATCGGTGCTGGGACTGGCCATCGGCAAAGCCAAGTATCGCGGTTTGGGACTGGGCACCGCCGGCACACTGTTCTCCGGGTTGTTGCTCGGCCACTGGGGCCAGACGGTGGATGCGAGAATCCTCGAGTTCGTCAAGGACTTCGGGCTGGTCCTGTTCGTGTTCACGATTGGGTTGAAGCTCGGACCTGGGTTTGCCGCGTCGTTGCGGCGTCAGGGCCTGCGACTCAACGCCTTGGCTGCCGCGATTGTCATCGCCGGCGCGGGCTTGGCATCGGTCGCGGTGCTCTGGCCGACGCGACTCGACCCGGCCGCCTCGGCCGGCTTGTTTTGCGGCGCGACCACGAATACACCGGCGCTCGGCGCGGTCAAGCAGACGCTCGGCACGCTGCCCGGGTTTCCTGACGAACGGCAGGCATTGCCGGCCTTGGCGTACGCGGTGGCGTATCCGGTGGGCATCGTGGGACTGATCGGCTCGCTGCTGTTGCTCAAGTGGTGGTTCCGAATTGATCCGGTGAAAGAAGCGGCCGAATTGGCGCGCCTCCAAGCGCGCGACACGCCTCCCTTGGAGCGCCGGTCCCTCGTCGTTCGCAATCCCAATTTGCAGGGCTTGGTGGTGGTGGACCTGCCGGGCCTTGCGGAACTGGCAGTCAACGTTTCGCGCATCCTGCCCGTGGGCGCGACCGATGTCCGAGCGGTGGGACGCGGCACGACGGTCCAGATCGGCGACACATTACAAGCGGTGGGAACCGCGGCGAACCTTGATCGCTTTCAGCAGATCGTGGGCGAGCGTTCGACTCGCGATTTGATGGCGGCTCCCGGCAATGTGGCCTACCGCCGAGTCATCGTGACGCGACGCGAAGTGCTTGGCCTGTCGTTGGCTGAGCTCAACCTTCCCCAACGACGCAACATCACCGTGACGCGTCTTCTGCGGGCCGAGGTCGAATTGCCCGCGATGGCCACGCTGCGGCTTCAATTTGGCGACGTTTTGCTGCTGGTAGGCTCCGCCCCCGACCTGGACTGGGCGGCACAGGAACTGGGAAACTCGGCGAAGGCGATCAACGAAACCCAATTCTTGGCGGTGTTCGCGGGACTGGCGTGCGGAATCGCGATCGGCTTGGTGCCGCTATCGCTGCCCGGATTGCCTCAACCCGTGCGACTCGGTTTGGCGGGCG
Source organism: uncultured Planctomycetaceae bacterium (assembly GCA_903921945.1). Taxonomy (GTDB): domain Bacteria; phylum Planctomycetota; class Planctomycetia; order Pirellulales; family Pirellulaceae; genus CAIXSC01. The sequence continues at coordinate 6,224 of CAIXSC010000271.1, read as the reverse complement.
GACCGCTGTTGATCGCGATCCTGGGAAGCCGCGCGGGCCATTGGGGGCCGCTGGTGTGGCACATGCCGCCCACCGCCAACTTGGCCTTTCGAGAACTCGGCATTACGCTCTTCCTCGTGTGTATCGGCCTCGAGGCGGGCACGAGGTTTTTCGCCCTCGCCTTTTCGCTCACCGGATTGACTTGGATCGCGGCGGCGGTCGTCGTCACCATGGTCCCGCTGCTCGTCGTCGGCAGCCTCGCACGTTGGCGTTGGAAACTGGATTACGCCACGCTTAGTGGAGTGCTCGCGGGCAGCTTGACCGATCCACCCGCGCTCGCGTTCGCCACCGGACTATGCAAATCCGAGGCTCCGTCGATCGGCTACGCAACGGTCTATCCGGCGGCCATGCTACTGCGAGTCACCGCCGCCCAAGTCCTCACACTGCTCCTCGTGGCATGATTCGCCAGCCACACCCTGCGACTCCTGCGATGGCGAGCCACAGGAAACCCAGCAGGACCTAGGAAGTAGCCGTAGCGGGAACACGGCTCGGGCGCCAGTCGACGAGATGCAGTTCGACATTTCGCCGGCCTTGGAATTCGTTGATCACGGGACGGTAAGCGATGTCGATCGAGGTTGGGCATTGAGCGATTTCGTCGCACCATTCCCCTTGACCGAAAGCGACCGCGCGGAGGCGCAATCCGTGATGCGCAAGTCGCAGCGATAAATGCCGTTCGCCGCTGCCGATCCGCCGTGGCGGCTCGACCAATTGGACGTCGCTGGTCATCAGAAGCGGCCTGGGGTTTCCAGCGCCAAACGGTTCCAAGCGGCCGATCTGCTGGACGATTTCCAGGGTCAGTTGGCTGAAGGCGGCTTCGGCATCGATCGACAGTTCCGCCTCGCGTTGCTCGGGACCGATGCGGGAGGCGGCGTGTTCGCAGAAGGCGGCCCGGAACGCTGGCACATTCGCTTCTTGGATTTTCAGGCCAGCCGCCGCCGCGTGCCCGCCGTGCGACAACAGATGTTCGCCACAATCGGCGAGCGCGGCGTGCAGGTCGAGTCCGCCGGCGGTCCGTGCGGAACCGATCCCCGGCTTGGCGCCAAGCGAGTCGAACGCGATGAGCACGACGGGGCGATGGTACTTTTCCGCCAACCGACCTGCCACAATTCCGATCACGCCGGCATGCCAACCCCGGCCGGCCAAGACCAATGCCGGGTCTTGCACCGCGTCGAAATCCTCTTTGATCTGCTGGCTGGCAGCTAGGTAAATGCTGCGTTCCAGGGTCTCGCGGCTGTTGTTCAGCTCGTGCAGATACTCGGCCAACGCCTGAGCGCGTTCCGGCTGACTGGTCGTCATCAGTTCGATGCCGAGCGGCGCTTGGCCCAATCGCCCGGCGGCATTGATTCGCGGCGCGATGGTAAATGCCAGATCCTCGCTCGAAAGCTCCGCCTTTTCCGCCAGTTTGGCGACCTGCATGAGCGCGGCCAAGCCAGGCACCGGCCGCTCCTTCAAACTCACCAAGCCATGCCGCACGAGAATCCGGTTTTCGTCGATCAGCGGCACCACATCCGCCACCGTGCCGATCGCGGCCAACCCCACGGCCGTCATCAGGAAATTCCGCATCGGCTCGCTGACTTTTTTCGCTTGGCTTGCGCGTTGGCAAATGGCCCACGCCAATTTCAACGCGACCCCGGCTCCACACAAACCCGGAAACGGATACGGCGCACCGGGCAGTCGCGGATGGAGTATGGCGGCCGCCTCCGGCAAAGCGTCGCCGAAGTCGTGGTGATCGGTGATGATCAGCTCGAGCCCCAACTCGCGGGCCACCAGTGCCGGTTGAATGCTGCCAATCCCGCAGTCCACGGTGATGACCATCGAAGCGCTGCGGGACGCGAGCGTCCGCAAGGCATCGTCATTCAGGCCGTAACCTTCATCGAGCCGATTGGGAACGTAGTAGCCCACGTCCGCTTGGAGCAGTTGCAAGCATCGGTAGAGGATCGCGGTGCCAGACATTCCGTCGGCATCGTAGTCGCCGTACACCACAATCCGTCGCTTGGCGGCGATCGCCTGCTGGATTCGCTCGGCGGCGGCGGTCGCTCCTCCCAGCAATTCCGGATCACGCAACCCGCTCAGACGCGATTCGAGAAACGACCGCGCGTCATCCGCCTCTACGATCCCGCGGCCAACCAGAAGTTGAGCCACCACGGGAGGCAGGCCGGAGGCCCGTTCGAGCCTCGCGACACGGGCGGCGTCATGCGGCTTGAAACGCCAACGTTTGCCCATAGAGAGGCCAACTTTTCGGCCGGCGAACGGCCGCTTTCCATTCCCTGGGTCCGGCCTGTCACTTCGCTGTTCGGTCGACAGCTACTTCCAAACGCGACTACTTTTTCTTCTCGACATGCAGCGTTCGCTTGCGAAGGCGGGGCGAATACTTCTTCAGCTTGAGCTTTTCGCCGCCCGGCTTGCGAACGAGGGTGTAATTGATGTCGCCCGTTTCCTCGCAGACCAAGTAGACGACTTCCGCCTTCTTTTTGCTCTTCGCCATGTCAACTCAACCTTCCGTCGCACCGATAGTTAGAGAAATGCGGATCATCGCTCCATCGAGGTCGAAACCCGCTCTGTTCCGCAGCGTAGCGGGAACGGAATTGTATCACGGCCACGGTTTCGGGGGAGAGCGACTGGGCAAATTCCGGCAATCTTTGCGAAAACGCTGGTGGTTGCCCGTGGATCCTGGTACATTTCAACCCATTCCAATGGCTGATTGTCTTGCCGGTTGATTTCTCCGCTTCATTCGGATTTTTGGCGCGTTAGCACGGAGCCTCTCGACCATGTCCACGACCATCCCCCCGGGCAACTCGGGTATTGCCAAATCCACCGGCAATCGTGCCGCCAGTGGCACGCCCTCCGCCGATTCCCAAGCCGCTGCCGGGTCTCCGGCTGCCGCCGGTGCCAAGCCAGCCGCTCCCGCTGCCAAACCAGCCGCCAACGCCACCGCCAAGCCAGCGGCGACACCTGCCGCGAAACCGGCGACGGCCACCGCCCCGGCAGCTGCCAAACCAGCCACCACACAAGCGACTGGCACCACCCCGACCGCGAAAGCCGCTGCCGCTCCGGCCGCTAAACCGGCAGCCACGCCCGGCGCCGCCGATCCGGCCAAGGTAGCCGCCGCGCAAGCGGCTGCGAAAGCGTCGGCCGCCAAGGCCGCCGCCGTCGAAGCGGAAGTCGAGGAAGAGGAAGAAGAGGAAGCACTTCCCCAGGATGCTCATCGCTGGGACTTCCTCATGTACAACGCCGCTCCCAGTTGGATGGTGAGCGCCGTGGTCCATGCCATCCTGCTCGTGGTGCTCGCACTCTGGACCATCGACGAGACCAAGAAGACCCAAACCGAGATCGTGGCTCAGAACTTCGGGCCGGCGGAAGAGATTGAAGAGTTCAAGGATGACATTCTTCCGCAGCCAGTGGACGTGCTGAACACCACAACCGCCACGACCAACGCCGTACCCGAGGCGGCTGCCGTCGACGTGCCCACCGAAGTGACCGATATCTCGCCCGCGAACGATGTGGACGCCGCGGCGATCGCCGTCGAATTGCAAGAGTTCGGCGAGACCACGGCACCGAAAAACTCGCTGACGAAAACGATCGGCTCGTTTACCGGTTCGGGCACCGACGGTCGCGGTGGCGCCATGAAGGGACAATTGGTCCGCGCCGCCGGCGGCAGCGAAGCGAGCGAAGCGGCAGTGGCAAACGCCCTGCGTTGGTTCGCCGAACATCAAATGCCGGACGGCGGCTGGAACTTCGATCATCGCGGAGGCGCATGCCAAGGTCGCTGCAGCGAGGCTGGCAAGCTGACAACGGGTCGCAACGGAGCCACCGGCATGGCCTTGCTGCCATTCCTGGGTTCGGGCCAGACCCATCGCGAAGGCCCGTACAAGGAAGTCGTCAAGCGCGGTTTGTACTTCCTCGTCCAAAACATGAAGCCCAAGAACGGCGGCGGTGAACTCGTCGACGGCGGCAACATGTACTCGCACGGCATCTGCAGCATCGTCCTGTGCGAAGCCTACTCGATGACCCGTGATCGCGATTTGATGGCGCCCGCTCAAGCGGCCATTAATTTCATCGTCTACGCCCAAGACCCTGTCGGCGGCGGTTGGCGCTATTCACCGCGGCAGCCTGGTGACACGTCGGCGGTGGGCTGGCAGCTCATGGCCCTCAAGAGCGGTCACATGGCCTATTTGAACGTGCCGCCTCCGACCGTCGCCGGGGCCGTCCGGTTCCTCGACTCGGTTCAAAGCGACAGCGGTTCCAAGTACGGCTACACGAATCCTGGAGCCGGACAGGCCACCACCGCAATTGGCTTGCTTTCCCGCATGTACCTGGGTTGGAAGAAGGACAATGCGGCCCTGCAACGCGGCGTGCAGTACCTTTCGGCCACAGGCCCCTCGAAGACGAACATGTACTACAACTACTATGCCACCCAAGTCATGCGTCACAACGAGGGCGAAGACTGGACCAAGTGGAACAAAGTCATGCGTGACTGGCTCGTCGACTCGCAGGAAAAGGGCGGCCACATGAAGGGCAGCTGGTTCATGAAGGGCGGCGACCACGGTGCCGAAACCGGCGGCCGGCTCTACTGCACCTCGATGGCCACCATGATCCTCGAAGTGTACTACCGACACATGCCGATCTACGCGAAGGCGGCTTCCGAGGACGAGTTCCCACTCTAGTCGTTCATGGGCCTTGAGGCTTCACTGACTTGAGGCTTCACTGACTTGAGGCGAAATTAACCCACTTCGCCTGCAAACGCATGCCCGCCGACGCCTCGCCGCACCCGCGGCGAGGCGTCGCTTTTTTTCGTGACTGCACGGACTGGCGAGTTCCCCTGGTGAAAGTTTTTCCGGTACTCGACCTGCGACATGGCGTGTGCGTGCGGGCCGTGGCTGGCCATCGCGACACCTACCGCCCCGTGGACATGCGCGGGCTTCGTTCGCCTTCTCCGCTCGATACGGCCCGCTGGTACCGCGAACATTTCGGGCTAACAGAACTGTATGTCGCCGATTTATCGGCGATCCTTGGCGAGCCCCCCGCATGGGAAAGCTATCGCGACTTGGAGCGCGACGGATTTCGACTGTGGCTGGATGCTGGCTTGGGATCGTTTGCTTCTTGGCAAATACATCGTGATGCCTGCAATCCGAATGGCGGGCAGCGCCGGTTGGTTGCCGCCCTCGAATCGCTCGCTTCCGAGCGCGACTTCGAAACGCTCGCGCCCGCCATCGTCGTTGACGACGGCTGCTTCAGCGTCGATCTGCGTCATGGCACGCTCTGGACGAATGTGGCCGAGTGGACGGGATGGAGGCCGGAGAGATTCGTCGACCGGATTGCGGCGGTGGGAATCCGTCGTGTCATTCTCTTGGACGTTGGCGCCGTCGGCGTGAACTCGGGACCAGGCGCTTTGGAACTGTGCCGCTATTGCCACACATCCTATCCTGAGCTTGAACTCATTAGTGGCGGCGGAGTGCGTGGACTGGATGACTTGCGGCGCCTTCGCGACGCCGGTTGCACGGCGGCCTTGGTTGCGACCGCGCTCCAATCCGAGCGACTTACGCGTGACGACTTGGACAAGCTGTGAGTATCTCGAGCGGGGAAACGCGGACGGGGAAACGCGGACAGGAAAGCACTGGCGGGAAAAATCGAGGAGTCGGTGATGGCGATCGAAGCATTGAATTGGAATAGCCACCAGTTGACACGTGGTTGGCAAAAGGGCGTGACCGCGTTCTTTTATGGGCTGGGGCTATCGGAGGCCGATTTCGACCGGCCTCAAGTGGGCATCGGCGTGCCATTGCTGGAAGGCAATCTCTGCAATGTCCATGCGTACGATCTAGCCCAGCGAATCGCCGCCGGCTGCCGCGAGGCGGGCATGTTGGGCTTTCCCTTTGGAACGCCGGCGGTCAGCGACAACCTGACGCAAGGCTTGGAAGGCGGCGGAGCGAGCCTCGTTTCGCGCAATCTGATTGCCACGTCGGCGGAATGCGTGGTGACCGCGCACTGCTACGACGCGATGATCGGCCTGCACCATTGCGACAAGAACGGCCCCGGTTTCGCGATGGCCCTCGCACGGATGAACTATCCGGGATTCTTGCTCAGTGGCGGGACGATTTATCCCGGCTGTTACCAGGGGCGGGATGTCTCGATTCTGGACGTGTACGATGCGCAGGCGGCGGCGACTGTCGGAGCCATATCACAGGACG
>CAIXSC010000270.1 GCA_903921945.1 uncultured Planctomycetaceae bacterium | reverse complement strand
CCGGCTGCTGGAGGCTGGCGCCCAAGGCATTCTCTATCCTCGCTGCGATAACGCGGCCGAGGCCCGCGAGGTTGTCAAATGGGCGAAGTTCGCGCCGCTCGGCCGACGCGGCTTCGATGGCGGCAACCCCGATATGCCGTACTGCTCGATGGCCATCCCCGAGTACATCCAGCGGGCCAACGAGGAAACGTTCATCGCCGTGCAAATCGAGGACGGCGAGGCGCTCGACCAGGTCGAGGCGATCGCGGCTGTCGAGGGGGTCGATGTCGTGTTCTTCGGCCCCGCCGATTTCACCGTGTTGAGCGGCATTCCTGGCCAATTCGACCACCCGCTGGTCGCTCGGGCGATTGAACGGGTCGCCGCGGCGGCCAAAGCGGCTGGCAAGCATTGGGGTATGCCTTGCGGCACGCCGGAACGCGCCCAGGAACTCATGGCGCTCGGAGCCCGGTTCCTCTGCCACGGCGCCGACCTGATCATGGTCAAAACGGGCCTCGAGCAAATCCAGCGGAATTTCCGGCCGCTCGGTCTGACCTTCGGAGGCAACTAGCCGCCATGGCCGGCTTTCGCACGCATCGCCCCGTCTTGCTGATCACCGCCGTGTTCAGCCGCTACCCCGACGCCTTCGAGTGGGCTCGGGAGTGCTGCGAGCGCCACTGGGGACCGGTGGCGTTGGCCAGCGAGCGGTTCGCGTTCGTCGAGACGCCTTATTACGAAAAGACCATGGGGCCCGGGCTGGAAAAGATGTTTCTGGCGTTCCGTGAACTCGTCGATCCGGCCCGGCTTCCCGCGTTCAAACACCAGTCCAACGACTGGGAGGAACAGTGTGCTCGGGAACACGCGTGGCCTGAGCCGCGGCCGCTGAACCTCGACCCCGGTTACGTGACCGAAGCGAAACTGATCCTCGCTTCGACCAAGGATCGCGACCACCGCATTTACCTTTCGGACGGGGTCTTCGCCGAGCAAACGTTGCACTATCACCGCGGCCAATGGCAGCCGCGCGAGTGGACCTATCCGAATTATCGCCGCGCGGACTATCATCAATTCTTCGACCGCTGTCGCGCGTACTTGCGGGAAAGGTATGCGGACGAGCCGTCGCGGTAACGCGGGCCCGTATGGATCCTCCTCCCGAATTCGACTCGGTCGCCGCCGCTTGGCTGCTGGCAGCCGTTCTTCCACCGTTGCTGCTATCGTGGCTCGCGACCTACGTCGTGCGTCGCCGCGCTCCTGCGTGGGGATTGGTGGACATGCCGGCGGCTCGGAAAGTTCATTCCACGCCCACGCCGCTGGGCGGCGGCTTGGCGATCGCCTTCGCGGTGCTCGCCACCTTCGCACTCGGGGAACTCGGCGTGCGCTGGCTGCTGGCGATGCCCGCTTGGCAGGACAAACTGCCCGCGATCGTTGGTGTTCATCTGCCGGGCATGGCGAGCCAGTCATCCGCGCTGTGGGTACTGCTTGGCGGAGCCGCCGTGCTGTCCGCGCTGGGACTTGTGGATGACCGCCGCGGCCTTCCGTGGCAATGGCGGCTCTGCGTGCAGTTCGCCGTCGCCGGTGCTGTTGTCACCTTCCAAGGCTTGAAGCTTACCGCGTTCATCGGCATCCCGGCGGTCACCTGGATGATGAGCGTGGTGTGGATCGTCGGCTTGATCAATTCCTTCAATATGCTCGACAACATGGACGGTCTGTCGAGCGGCGTGGCGGCGATCGCGGCGGCGACGCTGGCGGCGGTCACGCTCCTCGCTCCGGACCCGGAGACCCAACGGCCGCAGCTATTCGTCAGCGGTTACCTGCTGGTGTTGGTGGGCGCGTTGCTCGGATTCCTCTGGCACAACCGGCCGCCGGCGCGGATTTTCATGGGCGACGCCGGCAGCTACTTCATCGGCTTTTACATCGCGACCGCGACGCTTGCCGCCACCTACGCCGGCTATCAATCGCCCCGCCGCCACGCGGTGCTTGCCCCGGTCCTCGTGATGGCGGTGCCGCTGTACGACATGCTATCGGTGATCTTGATCCGTTTGCGGGAAGGACGGAGCCCGTTCCAGGCTGACAAGTGCCACCTGTCGCACCGCCTTGTCGACCTTGGTTTGACGAAAGTCCAAGCCGTGCTCACGATCCACTTGTTAACGTTCACTTGCGGACTGGCCGCATTGCTGCTCCATCGCGTCGACACGCTCGGAGCCGTGTTGGTGGTGACCACCGTGCTCTGCGTGCTTACGCTGATCGCCATCCTGGAATCGTCGGCCCGCCGAAAACTTCGGGAGACGCCACCGTGAACGCGCGTCGCGGCTCCGCATCTCCCTTTCGCGAGCGTGGTTGGATCGACAAAGTGGCAACGAACGTAGCGCCGGCGACCGTCGCGGCGGTCGCGGTCGCCTTGCCGCTAATTCCCAGCGAAGCGGTGGCTACGGGTTCGACGATACTCATCGATCTCGCAATCTTCTGCGGACTGGCGGTCTGGGCCGTCTCCCGCGTGCTCGCAGGACAACGCCATTCGCGGCTGGATGGATCGTCGGTCGACATGCTGCTCGGGCTGTTTTTCGTCTGGTTCGCGGGAAGCGCGGCGCGGATGATCGACATGGCCCACGGCCGCCCCGCGATCAACGTGACCTGGGCATGGCTGGGTGGCGGCGGATTGTGGTTCCTCGCCCGGCAATCGCTCCGCGCGCCGCAAACGCTTCGAGCGATGGCCGCGGTGCTGTGCGCCGTCGCTGCGGGCCTCGCCAGTTACTCGTTCTATCAGTGCGGCTATCAAATGCCTCGGGATCGCGCGGCGTTTCGACGCGACCCCGAGGCCGTTCTGCGCGAGGCCGGCATCGTCGCGCCCGAGGGCTCGCCGATCCGCGAACAGTTCCGCAACCGCGTGGAGAGCCGCGAACCGATCGCCACATTCGCGCTGACGAACTCGCTTGCCGGCTACCTTCTCCCTTCGCTCGTTATCTGCCTGGCAGGCGTCGCCGCCGCACGTTATGGCTGGCAAACGCGTCATGCGGTCGACCCGTTGGAAACCAATGCCCCGTCCAAGACGCCCGTGAAACGCCCAGGCGGCACCCCGCGCGAAGGTCGCGAATCACGCGTCCACAACACAAGCCGCATCGCCATCGCCTGGACGGTGGCGGCGATCGCCGTGGCCAGTTGCCTCCTGCTGACAAAGAGCCGCAGCGCGTACGTTGCTACACTCTTCGCGGGCGCGGCGATCGGCTGGAATCTGCTGCGAGGTGGCGAACGAATCGGCTGGAAAATCCCCATGGCCGTCGTCGGCACCTCGGCCGTGTTGACAGTCTTGGCGGCGGCCACCGGCTTCCTTGATATCCAAGTGCTCAGCGAAGCCCGTTTGTCGTTGGGGTATCGCTGGGAATACTGGACCTCGACGATCGCCATGATTCGCGACTTTCCCCTCAACGGTTGCGGCGCGGGGAACTACCAAAGCTTTTACACGGCCTACAAGCTGCCTCAAGCCAGCGAAGTGGTCGCCGACCCGCATAACTTTGTGTTCGAGCTTGCGGCGATCGCCGGCGTCCCCGCGTTGGCCGCATGGCTAGCCGCGTTCGCCTTGTGGCTCGCCACCATCGTTCGCGGCACAACGCACAGCCGCAGTGAAACGAGCGTCACCGAGACGGTGCCACTGGCCGAAACCCCCGCTTTCGACAGAGCGTCGGCTACGGGGTCTGCCGCGTTGTCGGCTACGGGGTCTGCCGCATCCGGTTCGCTGGATCAACTCGTCGAACCGGATACGTCGGGCGCCGTGTGGGTTGGAGCCGCCTTGGGACTGCCGCTCGCGGCGATCGCCGGGATGCTCGCCGGCTATCCGCCATCGGCCATGTTGTTGGCCACCGGCGTGCCACCCGCGTTCGCGCTGCTGTTCGGTCTGCGGCGTTGGGTACGAGAAGGAGAACTACCCGCGTTTGCGTTACCCGTGGCAACGCTCGCCGTGTTGGTCAATCTGCTCGCGGCGGGCGGGATCGGTTTTCCAGCGGTGGCGACTGGCTGGTGGTTGGTTGGAGCGATGGGATTGAACCGGGTTGAGCGAACGCAACTCGGCTGGGTAGCGCCGCGATGGCTATGGGGCGTTGTGGCCGCTAGTGTCGGGATGCTTGTGATCGCTTTCTATTTGACCTGTTACCGACCGGTTTTCGAGAGCCAATCGCGGATCGCCGCGGCAACGCTCGCGGGCGAACGCGGCGACTTGCGAGCGGTGCTGGACGAGCTGCAAGCAGCGGCCGACGCCGACCCGTGGTCTTCAGCCGCGTGGGTTCAATTGGCTGGTTTTCGACATCGTCAGTGGCTGGAGGGCGGTGCGTCACCGGCTCGCGAGGAATTCGAGCGAGCCGTGTTGGAGGCGTTACGGCGGGACCATCGGGCGCACTCGCTGCGGCGGGAACTGGGCGACCTGTTTCTCGACGCGTATGCCAAGATGGGTGATCGAGCGGCGTTGGGCGACGCGGTGGCGCTCTACCGGGACGCGATCGCTCTCTATCCCAACCACGCTCCCCATCATGCCCAGTTAGCCTGCGCGCTGTGGGCGGCGGGGCAACGGAATGCGGGTCGTGTGGCGGCTCGCGAGGCATTGCGGTTAGACGCGTTGAATCCGCATCGGGAACAAAAGCTCGATGCGCAACGGCTGAGAACGGTGGAGTCGGCAACTTCGGCTAGACCGAAATCGGCCAACGCGAGAGAATGGGTTGAGTGGATTGTGCGGGAGACTTCGGAGTCGAACTGATCATGCGTACCCTGTTGATGCTCTCCATTTGCACCTGCGTCGGCGTGTCGATTGGCGGCGTGCGGGCGTGGCGCGAGTTTGCGGATGCCCGCGAGTCGTTCGAGGCGGGTGCGGGCGAAAACATTCGTGAGATCGTGCTGTCATCGTCGGCGAAAGCGGAGGGCAAGTCGCTGCCGCCGGAAGAGGGCGTCAAGGTTTTGGTGGTGAACGGCGAGACGCATGATTTTGGCAGCACGGGCCGCGGCGGCGGCGGCCAACATCAGTTCCTCTTCAAGAACGAAGGCACGAAGACGCTGAAGATTGAAAGTGGCGGCACTTCGTGTTCCGCCTGCACGGTGAGCGACCTGCCGAAGAAGACGATCGAACCCGGGGAGACGCTGCCGATCACGGTCAAGTACAAGCCGTCCACGCCCGACCCCGAGTTCCGCAAGGAAGCGTACATTCTGACGAACGATCCGAAGCGGCCGACGGTTGTGCTGGTGGTCATGGGTCGAGTGGTCGAACCGGTGCGGATCGACCCGCCGTCGCTGACGGTCGGAAACATCACATCCACCAGCGAATTGGTTTTGGAGGCGAGGCTGATAAGCAATCTTGGCGGCGACTTCGAGGTCACGGGCTTCGAGTTGACCAACAAGGAATTGGCGAAGCAGTTCGAGGTGTCGGTGGAACCGTCGGACACCATGGACGCGGAGGCGACGAAGGCGCGGCGGACGTATCGCATTCAAGTGAAGGTGAAGCCGGGACTGCCCTTGGGTTCGCTCTTGCAATCGGTGCGGATCAACACGACCGATTCGGCGAACTCGGCGATGGAGTTGCCGATTCGCGGCCAAGTGGTCAGCGATGTCTCGATTCTGTCGGGTCGAAACTTTGATAGCCAGACGAACATTTTGACGCTGGGCATTGTGCCGCAAGCGAAGGGCGCGAAAGCCACTTTGCCGTTGCTGATCAAAGGTCCGCTCCGCGATTCGGTCGAAGTGTCGATCGAACGGACCGATCCGGAGAAGACGATCGTCGCGACGCTAGGCATGCCGAAGTCGATCAATGATGGCGCCGTGCGGATGGTGCCGTTGACGGTGGAAATACCGGCCGGCGCTATGCCGGTCAATCGCATGGGCGGAGCGAACCGCGAGGATTACGGTCGAGTGATTATCGCGACGACGCATCCCGAGGCTCCACGGTTGCAGGTCCTCGTGCGGTTCGCGGTCGAATAACAAGCTTTTCTATGGATGGAGAAAGCTATGCAGAGACATTTTTGGGCGGGGCTCGCCATGATCGCCGCCACGACCGTGCTATTTGTCGCGGCGATTCCTGTGGTGGATTCGCAGGAACGCAATCCGCTCCGCAATCGGCCCGCGACTCAAGACACCCGTGTTCCCGGCAAGACGAGTTCCGTGAAATCCGCGTCGGGCAAAGCATCCGCCGTGAAGAGAACCAGTGCCACGGAGCCGACGGAAGATAAGCCCGGGGCCAGTGGACTCCGAGCGAATGGGAAGAAGTTGGCGAGCAAGATTGTGCCCGTGGAAGAAGCGGGACCGGCGAAGCCTGCCAAGTCGGCGGGCGGCGAACCGCGTTCCGCCACGGCGCATCTGCCGTTATTCGAAGGCTGGCCCAATCCGGATGTCGCGTTGGTGGTGACGGGTCGCCAGGCTGGTTACATCGAACCATGCGGCTGCGCGGGGTTGGTGAATCAGAAGGGCGGATTGGTGCGTCGCTACACGATGATGAATGAATTGCGGAGCCGTGGCTGGACGCTCGTCCCGATGGATGTCGGCAATCAAGTGAAGCGGTTCGGGCGTCAGTCCGAGATCAAGTTCCAGATGACGTACGAGGGGCTCAAGCTCATGGACTACCAGGCGATCGGCCTGGGACCGGATGACTTGCGATTGTCGACGGGCGAGGTGTTCGCGGCGATTACCGATCAGCCGAATCGATTCGTTTCGGCGAATGCGGCTGTGTTGGATCGCGACCTGCTCCCGCGGTCGGCGGCGATCGAGGCGAACGGTTGCAAGATTGGCGTGACGGCCGTGGTGGGTGACGAGCATCGCGAGAAGATTCGCAACGACGAGGTGTTGTTGCAGAGCGCTGCGGAGGGGTTGAAGCTGGCGTTGACGCAGTTACAGCGGGAAAAGTGCGATCTCCATGTGTTGATGGTGTACGGTTCGCTCGAGGAAACACATCGACTGGCGCGGCAGTTTCCCCAGTTCCAGTTGATTATCACGACGGGCGGCGGCGAGGAGCCGCCGTTGGCTCCGGAACCCGCGCCAGGCACTCGGATTCCGATTGTTCAAGTTGGCGGCAAGGGTATGTACGCGGGCGTGGTCGGCGTTTACCGGGACAAGGGGTTGGCGATTCGGTACCAGCGAGTGCCGCTCGACGGCCGCTACGCCGACTCGCCGAAGATGCTGGACGTTTTGGCGGCCTATCAGGACCAGCTCAAATCCGCCGGCCTGGACGGTTTGGGAGTGAAGCCGCAGGCTCATCCCAGCGGTCGGTCGTTTGTCGGTTCCCAGGTCTGTGGCGAATGCCATACCAAGGCCTTCGAGGTTTTCGAGAACAGTTCGCATGCCCACGCGTTGGACACGCTGGTGTCGCCGGCTGAACGCTCGAATGTGCCGCGGCATTTCGACCCGGAGTGCCTGAGTTGCCATGTGACGGGTTGGGATCCGCAGCGGCACTTTCCGTACAAGTCGGGCTACCTGAGTTTGCAGAAGACGGCGGCGATGAAGCATGTGGGTTGTGAAAACTGCCATGGACCGGGCTCGGCCCATGTCACGGCGGAGAACGACGCGGCGAAGTCGACCCCCTTGTCGCTGGCCAAGCTACGGGCCGAGATGCGGTTGCCGCTCGCCAGGGCCCGCGACAAGTGCGTCGAATGCCACGATCTGGACAACAGCCCGGAATTCCAGAAGGATGGCGCCTTCGACCGCTATTGGAAACAAGTTGCGCATCCTCGAAAAGACTGACCACGAATGGCTCCGATCATCGAACTCTCCGGGCTCGCCAAGTCCTACCGCGTTTACCAGAAGCGGGATGGCTTGATGGGTTCGCTCCGCGGCCTGTTCCGCCGCGAGTATCGCGATGTGGAGGCGGTGAAGGGGATCGATTTGCAGGTGGAGCAGGGCGAGTTCGTTGCGTTCCTGGGACCGAATGGGGCCGGGAAGACGACGACGCTCAAGCTGCTTTCGGGCGTGATCAACCCGACCCGCGGTTCGGCCTTGGTCATGGGCCACGTGCCATGGAAACGCGAAAACGCCTACCGGCGCCGGTTCGCGTTGGTGATGGGGCAAAAGAATCAACTCTGGTGGGATTTGCCCGCCCAGGAATCATTTCGGCTCCACCAGCAGATCTACCGCATCGAGCCGGCTGGATTCCAACGCACCCTGGACGAGCTTGCCGATCTGCTCGATATCCGCCGATTGCTCCGCCAACCGGTCCGCGAATTGTCGCTCGGCGAGCGTATGAAAATGGAATTGGCGGCCGCGTTGCTGCATTCACCCGAAGTGCTGTTTTTGGACGAGCCGACCATCGGCTTGGATGTGGTCGCCCAACGCAACATCCAGCAGTTCCTCAAGCATTACCAGCGTGAGCGGCGGATCACGATATTGCTGACAAGCCACTACATGAAAGACATCGCGGCGTTGTGCCAACGGGTCGTCATCATCGCTGGCGGCCGGATTGTGTACGACGGAGCGCTCGCGGATATCGTCGGCCAGTTCAGCGGCCATAAGCTTGTGGCATTGCAATTGAGCGGCGACGACATGGGTGAGGGACTCGAACAATTCGGGACCGTCATCGAGCGGACATTGCCCCGATTGCGTTTGCGCGTCGAGCGTCAACAAGTCGCCAAAACCTTGGCCGCCATCTTAGCGCGTCACGCGGTCGAGGACGTCGCGGTCGAGGACCCGCCACTGGAAGAAGTGATCGCCGAGCTGTTCGCGAAAAGCCAGTCGGCGGCCTAAATCGCAAAGCTTAGGAAGCTCGCGGGGCCGCGAGGCGCAGGCCGGGCCGCAACCCGCGATGTGCTTGTGCGGCGCCGATAGTTGGGCAGCAAGCCTCGATGTGCTCATGCGGCGCCGATAGTTGGGCAGCAAGCCTCGATGTGCTCATGCGGCGCCGATTTGGGGGCCATCCCTGCCGTCGCATACGGCTCGGCGTTAAATGAGTCGGCGGTAAACGTGAGCGGTAAACGTGAGCGGGCGATAATGGATCGTGGGCGATAGGCGAGGGCGGTTCTTCGTTTACCGCCAAGCCGAAGGCGCCGGCCGGGCCGCAAGCCACGATCAGCTCTTGCGGCGCCGATAGTTGGGCAGCAAGCCTCGATGTGCTCATGCGGCGCCGATTTGGGGGCCATCCCTGCCGTCGCCTACAGCTCGGCGGTAAACGAGT
>CAIXSC010000269.1 GCA_903921945.1 uncultured Planctomycetaceae bacterium | reverse complement strand
TCGACCGGGCATTGCCTCGGTTCAAGGCGTGATAAATCCCGCCCGCTTCGTCTGCACGTTTTGGTCTTCCAATCTCGGGAACTTATCCGAGCTCAACTCCCCAGAAAAGAGTCCTGACACCTTTTATCAACACCCATCCTTCGCAGATCCCCCAGACACCCAAACCCTGGGGCCATAATTCCTGCGAAGACAGATTTTTCTTCTCAACCGTTAAACTTTGACTAATCCTCCTCAGTGAAGTAACCGATACCTACACCACGATTCGCTCAGTCGCGTCGGCACGGTCGCCGCGCGGACCGGGCAATCGCGTAGGCAAGGGAACAACCGAGGAGTGGTTATGGCCCGAAAGACGACGGTTTTCTTCTTGATTCTGGTGCTTGGCAGCCTGATAGACACCAGCTGGGCGCAGCAAACCGGTCCGGCGGGTCCCAGCCAAGTGCTTCGCTGGTCGTCGCCTCGCCCCCAGGTTCGCCAAGTTTCCACCGAGCCTCGATTGCTGCCGCCGTCGGGCAATTCGCAATCCGACAACAAACGCACGAATGCCGCCGTGAAGCGAACGGCTGCCGAGGACCAAGTCGCTCCTGTCGAGGAGACGACGGAAAGCGCGACAGGGTCGATCCTCAAACGCGGAGTGGGCGATGAGGCTGTCGCGCCGCGTTCGAAATCGCCCACTCGGCCCGGCGTGATGTCGGAGAGCGAAGTGGAGGTGAAGGTCGCGGCCCGAAGGCTCGGCGGCGCTACCCGCGGCAACTCGCCGCCTCCCGCCACCGAGACAGCCTCGGAAAACGCGAACTCAGGTAATCCCACTCCTAGTGAAACCGAGCAGCCGCAGCCCGCGGTCGCCGGCGAGCCGGGGTCGATCAGTGGACCGTCCGGCCCTGGCGGTGGCACGGGTGCCGCCAATGAGAATGCTCCCCGATTGCTCGGACGTGCGGCTCCTTCGCCTACCGCGACGGACGCCGGTAACTCGGGTCCTGCGGCGACTGCCGGTCAACCGGTCACTGCGCCCGCTGGCCAGCCTGCCGATTCCGGCAACGCGAAGATGGCCGGTGCGAAGGGACTGACACTGCGTTGTCCACAACCAGCGCTGCAGGTGGAAGCGGTGGGACCGAAGTCGGTCACCGTTGGACGACCTGCCGCCTACACCGTGTCGGTGCAGAATTCCAGTCAAGACGTTGCCACCGGCGTTGAGGTGCGAACCTTTCTGCCGGACTGGATGGAAACGATCGCCCTGCAGGCGGCGGCTGGCGAAGTCGCTCGGTTGACCGCCGCGGAGACCCAGGCTGAGATCGGTTACGTGAACTGGGTGATCCCCGAGATCGCGCCAGGTGGCCGGGTCGACTTGCTGATCCAACTGGTGCCGCGGGAAAACCGGGCCTTTGAATTGGCTGTGGAATGGGCTCTTCAACCGCCGCGAATCTCGGCGCCAGTCGCCGTCCAACAACCGCAATTGGAAATGTCGATCGCCGGTCCGAAGGAAGCACTCTACGGCGAAAACGTGACGCTCGTGGTCACCGTCGCCAACCCTGGCACCGGCGACGCGGAGAATGTCTCGGTGCGATTCGTGTCGGGAGCCAATCCGCCCGAGACGATCACCGTCGGAACGATTATCGCCGGGCAGCAAAAGCAGATCGAAGTGCAAATCGCCGCGAGCCAAGCCGGTAAAGTGGCCATCAACACGGATGCCACCGCCGAGGGTGACATCAAGGCCTCGACCGCGACCGAACTGATGGTTCGTCGCGCCAATGTGCAACTGGCCGTTTCCAGCCCTGCCAAGGCGTTCACCGGTTCGCCCGTGACCTATCAAGTACGCGTGAGCAACGTGGGTGACGCGCCATCCGAGGACACGTTGTTGAGCGTTACGTTGCCGGTCGGCGCCAAGGTTGAGGCCAGCACCGAAGGCAGCCAGTCGACCGACACCGGCTTGAAGTGGCGGATCGGCGCGATGCAGCCCGGGATCGAACGAACTTTCGAGATTCAGTGCGTGGTCATGACTGCCGGTGAAAACCGGCTCGAAGCGGCTGTCACCGCGGCCACTGGCCTATCCGCGACGCAATCCACGACCACCGATGTCCAAGCGATCGCCGATCTGAAACTGGTCGTCATCGAACCGACGGGCGCTCGCCGCGTCGGCGAGGACGTCGCTTACGATGTCGCCATTACGAATCGCGGTTCCAAGGCCGCGGAGGATGTCCATGTGCTCGTCCAGTTCTCGGACGGAGTCGAACCTGTGGCGGCCGACGGCGGTCCCGCGGAAATGGCGGACGGCCAAGTGGTCTTCACCCCGATTCCGCGGATCGGACCGGGCCAGAAAGCCCAGTTGAAGGTCCGAGCCCGAGCCGACAAGGCGGGCAATCACCGATTCCGCGTCCAAGTGACTGGAGACGAGGCCGAGACCCAATTGGTCTTCGAAGGGACAACTCGCTTCTTTGGCGAAGCGGCCGCCCGTCCCGCGGCCGCGCCCGGCACCCTGCCCGGCGCCGCCCCGGCCCGCCCTGCTCCGTTCGCCAATCCACCCGGCTCGATCGCGCCCACCTCGGCAATCTCTGTGCCGACGCCCGCAAAGCGTCCGACGCCAGCGAAACGGTGATCCACCAATAGAGCGGAACACGCGAGTCTTTTCGTGTGCGGAATCAATCGTTCGGGCTGGCCTCAGCGTCTCGCCCCGACGCGGAACCGCTCAGCTGAGAGCGGGCGGCAAGAAACTCGGCCGCTAGGACGCTCGGCGGACCGGGGCAGCGGGCTCCGCGACTCGTTCAATCGTCCCCACCCTGTTGCGGGACGAACCGCAGGGGGACGTCGGACATGGGGTCGACGATTTGAATGGCAAGCTTCCCGCCAAGCAGCTCCTCGATGGCATGGCCGACCACTTCGGCTCGCCAACCAACCGCCAAAGCCGGAGGCGGCAAACGATTCGCGCCGCCCAGATTGAGACGAAACGCGATCAGGTCGCGCACGTCTTCCACCGTCCCCACCAGGCTCGGTGCCACATTCGCCTTATGGCACAGGCTGCTCACCGCCGTGTGAAGGAACTGGCCGAGCAGGTTCAATTGCGGTCGACCGCTACGGGGTAGCGGCTGGGGACACTCGGCTTCGGGCAACTGCAAAGCCCGCTCCATCGATGCGGACAGTTGCGGCAAATGTTTTTGCAGGTCGCCACGTTCCAGCCCGCGGATCGCGCGAATCCGCCGAGGATCGGACGACTGGCGACGCGCGAGTTCAATAATCAGGTCATCCCGCAGCACGCGACGGACCGGCCAGTCACGCTGCGCCGCCAGCTCTTCCCGCCAATGCCACAACTCCCGCACCAGCGCCAGCACGCGGGGCGAAAGCCCGGAGACACCGGCGAGTCGACGCCACCGCTCGCCCTCTTCGTACTCCTCGATGTGATCCTGCCAAGCATCGATCTCCGACCGAAGCCATTCGGACCGTCCCAGTTTTTCAATGCGGTCGCCCAACACCCGGCGCAAGCGATCCAGGTAGACGACATCCAACAGGGCATATTCGAGTTGCGAATCGCTGAGTGGCCGCCGCCGCCAGTCAGTGCGGGTTTCCCCCTTCGTCAGCGATTTGCCGAGCAGCCGCGAAATCAAATTGCTGTACGCGGCCGGATACTCCATGCCGATAAGTCCCGCCGCCAACTGCACATCAAACAACTGATGCGGACGTTTGCCCGTGGCCCAGCGGCAAAAGCGGAACTCCTCCCGGCCGGCATGCACGACGGTCTCATGTCCAGGAGCCACCACGAGATTCCAAAACGGACGCAGGTCGGGGACCGCCAGCGGATCGATGATGGCGAACCGCGACCCGACCGCGACTTGCACCAAACACAACTGCGGGCGATAACTGTCTTCCGACACAAACTCGGTGTCGAACGCCAACGAGGACGCGTTCGCCGCGAAAGCGCAGAAGTCGAGTAGTTGTTGTGAGGTTGTGATGTGTTCGTAATCCACCCCACGATCTTAACCCAATCCCCCGCTTCTTTCCAGCAATTGCCGCTATTGCCGTTCGGCCCATTTTGATAGCCTGCCCGCCATGGACGAATGTTGGCTGAAACCGAACCGCCGCGCCGTCTGGCCGCTGCTCGTCTGCCCGTTGCTGATCATCGTGGCCGGCGCCACCGGTCTCGGCTGGGGCCTTTTGAACGACTGGCCCGTGTGGTCCCACGTCTTGTCCGCCATTGCCTGCGGCTTCGGCGCCGTCGCGACGGTCGCGATCGCGAACTGGGCTCGCCGCCCGCGTTTAGCCTATCAAGAGGGCGAATTGCTGGTGTACCTCGGGGAGGTTGAACCGTATCGCGTTCCGATCGATGTCGTCGAGGTGTTCTTTCGCGGACAAAGCGATGTTCCGCTGGCCGCCTTGCAGCGCACGTCCGCCAAAACCTCGAACGTCATCGTGCGTCTGGCCGAAGCGGAACCCCAGTGGCATCGCCGCGAAATCCCGTCAGCCTTCGGCAAATGGGCGGATGGTTACATTATCTTAAGCGGCGCTTGGTGCGAGCCGATCACGCTCTTCCGATCTGTCAACTCAACGGACGTCTGGCCGCCATCCATCGCGCCCGCCGTTGTTGCTCGGGCGAGTCGTGCGAGTCATCGTCGACGGCCGCGTCTTGCCAAGGCGTGGCAACCATCGAAGGGTCGGCGCCGTGACGCGGTTGCTGATCAGTGTTCGGGATGTCGAAGAAGCCTCGCTCGCCGCGGCGGCCGGAGCGGACCTGATCGACCTGAAGGAACCGCATGCTGGCGCTTTGGGTGCCGTCGACCCAGCGATTTGGCCCGCGCTGCGGGCGGCAGTGCCGGCGGCCACACCGATGAGCGTCGCGTTGGGCGAATTGGGCGAAAGGGAACTCGAACAGCGTTTGTCGATGGCGGGTCGGTTTCAATTCGCCAAGATCGGCTTGTCGGGCTGGCGCGACCGCCCGGATTGGCAAGAACGGCTCTCCGCCGCTTGGCGATTGCTGCCCCAAAGCGTGACGCGGGTTGCGGTGGCCTATGCAGACGATGTTCACGCCAATTCGCCGCCACCGGAAGCCATCTTGGATAGCGCGAAGAAACTAGCTGCGGGCGCGCTCCTGATCGACACGGCGGGCAAGCAGCAAGGTTCGCTGTTCGACTTGCTCGACGAGGCACGTTTGGCTGCGATTTGTCGCCGAGCCCGTCAACTTGGATGGCTCGTGGTCCTCGCCGGCTCGCTTCGCCGAACGCACTTGCCGCGGGCGCTCGCCTACGCTCCCGATTACGTCGCGGTGCGCGGCGCGGTCTGTCATCCCGACCGAGCGGGCCAGTTGGTGCCTGAACGGATCCGCGAATGGTCCCAAGCGTTGGCAATCCGCGTTTCCCAAAGTTCGCACGGCTTGCCTGCCGCGGAAGCCAACCGCGACCTGCCGGCTACTCGCATTCAGCCCGCCGCTCGCGCCTAATAGCTGTCGGCAGCCGCCCTCCATTTTCCACTTCGGATAAACACCCATGGCCCAGTTCCAGACGGTCGTGCTTCATCAATTGGGGCGGTCGGCGGCCCGCGCCCGGCTGGAAGAGATCCTTCCCCGACTGGCTGCGGGGTTTGGCGACCAGTTGAGCAATCTGCGAGGCGTTTGGCACGAGAACGAGTTGCATTACGGCTTTACCGCTGTTGGATTCCAGATCACGGGGCAGATCGTCGTGGACGAACAATCGGCCCGTGTCCATTGCCAGCTTCCCATGGCCGCTATGCTCTTTCGCGGCCGTATTGAACAGGAGATCCGACACCACCTCACCGCGGCGCTGCAGAGCGGCCACGACCGTGATGACGGTCCCAATCCATGAGCACAATCCCAACCCACCGAGCATCATCCCCAACCCGGGCCAAGCATGCGTTGAGGATCGCGCTGACAGCCGCGACCGCCCTGGCAGCCTCGATGATCGGCGATGCCGCGACGGCGCAAGGCACTCGCGCTGATTACGAGCGAGCGGCCAACCTCGAGCAGCGTTTCGCCAATCGGGTCTTCCGTCTCCGAGTTGAACCACAGTGGAACGCGACCGGAACGGCGTTTTGGTACCGAGTCGACACGGGGCCGGACTCGCACGAGTTCATCTGGGTCGACGCCGAGCGTGGCGAGCGAAAAGTGGCGTTCGACCATCGCAAGCTCGCCGAGGCGATCCAGGCCGCCGCGCAACCTCCGTTGTCGCCGCCGGCCGCCGCCACGCGACTGCCGCTGGAACGCCTGGAGCTTTCCGATGACCGGCAGCGTCTCCGCTTTCGCGCCTACAACGCGGATTGGGAACTCCGGCTTTCCGACCACTCATTGAAGCGTCTTGGTTCACCCACGACAGACGCAACTCGATCGGACGTCCCCGGTAACAAACAGTCCCCGCCCGGAACGAAAGGAAGCCCCGCAGCCAACGAAAAGCCCGGCGCGAACGAGAAGCCTGGCGCTACTGGGAAACAGGAAGCCACTGGCAAACCGGGAGCCGACGGTCCTGCACTCGCGGCGGAAGCTTTCTGGAAGCGGAGCGTCGCCGGCGGCGAGGAAACCGCCGTGCTCTTCGTGAATGCGACCAAGAGCGATCTGGAACTGTTTTGGGTGCCAGCCGACGGCGCCGAGCGTAGCTACGGCCGACTCGCCGCAGGCACCCAACGCGAACAGCATTCCTTCGCCGGCCATGCTTGGCGGGTCGCGGACACCAAGGGTGTGAGCCGCGCCGTGTTCGTCGCCGCAGCCACGCCAAGCATGGCGCGGATTGACGACGCCACAAAGCCACCTCAGGCGGCCACTCCGACCGCACCGCGTGACGCGACCGGAAACGGCCGCGAATCCGGCGATCGCGGCGCATCGCGAGCCACCGGCCGCCGCCCCGCGAACGCGCGGACGACCAACCGCAACGGCGAGCGCGGCCCTATGGTGAACTCACCCGACGGTCGCTGGACCCT
This sequence comes from uncultured Planctomycetaceae bacterium, assembly GCA_903921945.1. GTDB lineage: Bacteria > Planctomycetota > Planctomycetia > Pirellulales > Pirellulaceae > CAIXSC01. The sequence goes on along the minus strand of CAIXSC010000269.1, from coordinate 3,979 downwards.
CGAAGTCGTCGACCACAACCTGCGGCTTGTCGATCGTCGGCCGGATGGCGCCGACGCGGCCAAGGCGCAATCGGATGACGATGCCCGAGACGATCGGGATGCGACCGCGCTGACCAGCAATGGCACGGCGGAAGATGCGTATGGCGGTCCGTTCCAGTGGTCACCCGACGGTCGCTTTGTGGTGGCTTGGCAGACGCTTGCGGCGCCGGAGCGCGAAGTGCATCTCATTGAATCGTCGCCCCGGGATCAACTTCAACCGAAGCTGCACACGTTCACGTATGCGAAGCCGGGGGACCCGCTTCCGCAACGCCGTCCGCGGATCGTCTCGCTGGAAGATCGGCGCGTCGTGCCGCTGTCCCCAGAACTGGAACGGACGCTCGCCGAAAAAACGTGGTCGCTGGACGGCGTCCGGTGGCGACCGGATTCGTCCGAGCTGACATTCACGCATCACGAACGCGGGCATCAATGCACGCGAGTCTTCGCGGTGGCGCCGGCGACCGGCTCCTTTCGAGTGATCATCGAAGAACGCTCGGCGACATTCTTCGACTACGCCCACAAGCAGTTTTTGCATTGGTTGGACGAGACGGGCGAGGCGATCTGGATGAGCGAACGGGATGGGCACAACCATCTGTACCTGTACGACACCACGCGTGGAACGGTGAAGAACCGGATCACTCGGGGTGACTGGGTGGTGCGCGGCGTCGAGCGGGTGGATAACGAGAAACGTCAGCTATGGCTGCGAGTCGGGGGGCTCGACCCCGACCAGGACCCCTATCACGTCCATCTGATTCGCATCAACTTCGATGGCAGCGGCCTGACGCGGCTCACGCGTTCCGACGGCACGCATCGGTGGCGGTTCTCGCCTGATGGCCGATTGCTGCTGGCGACGTGGTCGCGGGTCGATCAGCCGCCCGTCGTCGAGTTGCGGAAAGCGGACACGGGCGACTTGGTGTGCGAATTGGAACGGGCCGATGCGTCGCGACTGCTCGAGACCGGCTGGCGTATGCCCGAGCGATTTGTTGCCAAGGGGCGGGATGGCCGGACTGACATTCACGGCATCGTGATTCGACCGACTCAGTTCGATCCATCGCGGCGTTGGCCGGTCGTTGAGCAGATCTACGCGGGTCCCCAATCGGCCTACGTGCCGAAGGAATGGGGAACCCAGTCGGGCCCGCGGCAGATCGCCGAGCTCGGGTTTGTTGTGGTGATGATCGACGGAATGGGGACGTCGCATCGGAGCAAATCGTTCCACGATGTCTGCCACAAAAACCTCGGCGACGCCGGCTTCCCCGATCGAATCGCCTGGATCAAGGCGCTCGGCGCGAAGTATCCGGAACTCGACCTGTCGCGCGTCGGGCTTTACGGGGGAAGCGCTGGCGGCCAAAACGCGGTCCGCGGTCTTATCGCCCACGGCGACTTTTATCGCGTGGCGGTCGCCGACTGCGGCTGCCATGACAATCGCATGGATAAAGTCTGGTGGAACGAGCTTTGGATGGGCTGGCCTGTGGGAGCGCATTTCGAGGAGCAATCGAACGCGGCGCAAGCCCATCGGTTGGCGGGCCGGCTATTGTTGATCGTCGGCGAGATGGATCGGAACGTCGATCCCGCGTCGACGATGCAGGTGGTCGACGCGCTGGTGCGTGCCGACAAAGATTTCGATTTACTCGTGATTCCGGGCGCGGGCCACGGCGCGGCGGAAACCCCGTATGGCCGTCGGCGCCGCGCGGACTTCCTCGTCCGTCATTTGCTCGGCGTGGAACCGCGGCGGGAGTGAAACGCGATGAATGTCCTGGAATCGATTCGACAACTGCTGATCGCGGGCGGCGCCGAATTCCGCGAGTTGGAACATGAGCCGACACCGACCTCCGAGGACTCGGCGCGCGTCCGCGGAGAACCGCTGTCCGTCGGCGCGAAAGCGTTGTTGCTGAAGATCGACGACACCTTTGGCCTTTTCGTTCTGCCCGCGGATCGCAAGCTTGATTCGGCCGCGATCAAAGCATCGCTGGGGGCGAAAAAGAGCCGCTTCGCGACTCCGGATGAACTGCTGGCGTTGACGGGACTGGTGCCGGGATGCGTTCCGCCTTTCGGGCACCCGATTCTGCCGTTCGAACTCTGGGCCGATACGGCGGTCGGAGCGTCGCATGGCCGCGTGGCCTTCAATGCGGGATCGTTAACGCATTCGATCATCATGTCGTCCAGCGATTGGGAAAGGCTCGCGAATCCGCGCCGCCTGTCCTTCTCGAAAACCTGATGGAGCCGCTTCGCGAGCGAAGCGCACTGGCATGTCCCAATTCGCCGGGTCGTTGACCCGTCATCCGGCTCGTGTTTCCTTCTTTTGGTTCGCCGGCACCATACTGCTTGGAATGGTTCTGTTGACCTTGCCGATTTGCCGCGGAACAAGGTCGGTGGAAAAGCATCAGCCAATCTCATGGCTCGACGCGGCGTTCACGTCAACGAGCGCCGTCTGCGTGACCGGCCTCACGGTGCGTTCGACAGGACACGACTATTCCTTCACGGGCCAATTGATCATTGCCGCGCTCATCCAGGTGGGCGGTATCGGCATCATGACGGTAACGACCTTCGTGTCATTCACCTTCGGCGCGCGGGAGAGCCTGCGGCAGCGGGCCATCATCTCGGAAACGCTTGGGGCCGGCAGCCAAGCCGATATCCGCTGGGTGCTCCGCGGCGTGCTGCTCGCGACGCTGGCCGTCGAGGCGGTGGGGGCGGCCATCCTGGCGGTGAACTTCGCGTGGCGTTACGGGCTTCCTTGGGATAGCGCCTTGTGGCATGGAGCGTTCCACTCGGTCGCCGCCTTCTGCAATGCCGGCTTTGGACTCGAAGACGACAACCTGATGCGCTACCAACACGATCCGATCGTCAACTTCACGATTGCGATCGAGATTATTCTGGGAGGCATCGGTTTTCCGGTGATCCTGGACTGGCACCGCCAACGCGTGCATCCTGTTGGCGAGCGATGGGGACACTTGCTGCTGCATTCCAAACTGATGCTGCTCGGAACCGCCTTGCTCCTGTTGCTCGGCATGCTCGCGTTCCTCGTGCTGGAATGGGACGGAGCGTTGGCTGGCAAGCCGCTTGCGCAGAAACTGATGACGTCGCTGTTCGAATCGACGACGCCGCGCACCGCCGGTTTCAACACGGTCGACTACGCCAAGCTGACCGACGCGACGCTCTTCGTCACGATGTTGTTGATGCTGATCGGAGCCGGACCGTGCTCGACAGGCGGCGGATTCAAAGTTTCGACGTTCATGGTGCTCGCCTGCCGCGCCTGGTCGACCTTCCAGGGCTTCGGCAAGGTCCACGTTTTCCGGCGGTCGATTACGCATCAGATTGTGGAACGAGCGGTGGCCACGGCGCTGCTGTTTTCCATCATCGCGTCGATCGGGCTGTTGCTGCTGCTTACGATCGAGCAATCGGCGGGCCCCAACAACAATGGCGACTCGGGATTCCGCGACATGGCGTTCGAATGCGTTTCGGCGCTCGGCACCGTCGGTTTGTCGACCGGCATGACGACCAAGCTCAGCAGTCTCGGGCGGTTGATCATCATCCTATTAATGTTTCTCGGACGCCTTGGGCCGTTGACAGTGTTCGTCGCGCTGGCGCGCAGCGAGCGTGATCGCAAGATTGAATTCGCCGCCGAGGAACCGCTCGTGGGGTAATCCGAACTTTTTGGGCTTTTTGGGCTTTTTGGCAGGTTTTCGCGGAAATCGAAGCTTGAAACCGTGACTCCACCGAGCGACCTTTTCGGTACGTAGACCGAGGCGTGCCTTTCTGCTGGATTTCGCTCCGAGGTTTCGACGATCGCAACAAATTCTGCGGAAAACAGACAATGCCCTTCCGTGGTAGTGGCGATCGAGGTCGTTTTCCCCAAAAACTGGCAATTCCCGCGCAGAGATCGCGGGTGTCCGGGCTGCCGCGACTCGCTTGGCTGCGAGTTCTTACGAGCGACGACGCGGGCCAG
>CAIXSC010000268.1 GCA_903921945.1 uncultured Planctomycetaceae bacterium | reverse complement strand
GCTCCCGCCCCGGAACACCCGGCCCACGCCCTTTTTATACCAATCCTCGCACCACTCCCACACGTTGCCCGCCATATCTTCCAGCCCTAGTTCTCGGCTGCGCGATCTCGGGAACAAACCTACCGCACTTGTTTCCCCCAATTTGGCTTCCCGACTGTTGCAGATTCCGTCTTCCCATGAATCACCCCAAGGAAACTCACGCCCCTCCGTGCCGCGTGCCGCCGCTTCCCATTGCCGCTCGCTCGGTAACGTCCCGCCTGTCCACTTGCAGAACGCTTCCGCCTCCCAATACGAAACACCAACTACGGGTTGATTCGGAGCGTTCCCGCGCGAGTGCCGCCAATACTCTGGTCGCTCGATTCCGTTGTCCTGTTTCCACTGCCAACCTTCGTCCGACCAGACGTCGCGCGACGCGTATCCGTTAGCTTCCACAAAGAGGGCGTATTGGCTGTTTGTCACCGGATACCGTGACAACAGGAATGGCTGTCCGATCGTCTGCTTACCTTGTTGATACGCGTATTCACCTGCCTCGATCCGCACATACGCCGCCGGATCGCGCAAATCGGTGATCACGCGCGGATCGCCGAGTCGACCCAACGCCAGTCCCAAGACCTGCCGATCGGGCAAGGCGATCTCGCGATCGATTGCGGCCAAACAGGCTTCACGGAACTTCTGTTGACGCGGTTCGCGGAGGCGGATGTTTCGTCCCAGGAGGATTTGCAGGCAGTCCGCGATCACGACCTGTAGGCGCACATCATCCAACTTCATGTCGTCGAGTAGCGACTCCAGTAGCTGCACCGACTTTGTTGGCTCTTCCGATTTCGCGAGGAGCGCTCCGAAGGCGAATGACAACGTGTTTCGCCATTCGGGCGCCGCAGAACGCTGCCGGAACACCTGAGCCAGGTCGGCCTCTTCACGTTCCAATAGCCACTGAGCCGCCAGATGCTCCTGAATCGATAGGTGATAGAAGCCGGCTCGATTCCCGTCGCGCTGCAGCAACAGCCCCGAATCCGATAACAGTTTCTCGCGCGTCGCCGCGACGCCTAAATAGCCCTCTTCCGTGTACAGCTTCTTTTCCTGGTACGTGGAAAGCGCCCGATCGATTTCGTCGAACGACGACTCGGCACGCGGCGTACTGCGCAGCTCGCCCGTTCCCTCGCCCGTATGCATGGCGTGCGCAATCACGCAGAGCTGCTTGCGATGCATCGCGATCAACGCCGGCGCCCGGAATCGGTTGTACAAGACGTTGTCCACGATGCGGGAGTACAACTCGTGCCGGTCCTGCGGAAGCCGTTTTCCCTCGTTGTAAATGATGCAGACGGCGGTCAGCAGCATCGGATTGGCGAGTAACTCCATGATGTCCTGACGCTCAGTCAGATGTTCCATGAATTCGCCGGCCCGTTTTGTGCCCGTGTCTTCAGCGTTCGCCAGGATTCCGAACCACCGTCGCACCAGCAGCCGCTGGAGGTTGTCGTCCAGGTCGCTGATCGGTGCGTGATGCAGCCGCAACCGTTGGCGGTCGGCGTCGGTCAGCCCGTACGGGCGACTCGTCACCAGCAGTCGGTTGTCGAGCGTGCTCCACGACGAGACGGCTTCCGCCAGGCCGGAGATGAGCATCGCCCGAGGATACCAGGGGTGGCGATCGTCGCCCGCCGATACGGGCACCTCGTCGACTCCGTCGAAGATGACGAACGCGGCTCCGCGCCGCACATGGTCCTCGAGGCATGGCCAGCTCAAGCCACCCGGTTTGCGTGTCTGGAGCCAACTCGCGAGAGACGCTTCAAACTGGGCGAGCGTCAGTTCGTGGCCACCCGTAGCTTTGGGCAATGCTTCCCAAAAATCGCGCAGTCGGACCAGCAACGGCAAGCGGCCACGCAGCGATTCGGGAAACGTCTCTCGGTAGCCTTCTGGCTCATCCGTTTGTCGCGCAGGCATCGCGCCGCGAGAGCATAGCCAAGCGACCCAGCGCGAGAACGTCGACTTGCCGGAACCAGGGGGACCCGAGACGTAGAGCGAGCGGTTGTCGAGCAAGTCGAGCAATAACTGGGGGGCGGTGTCACGTTCGGCGCCT
>CAIXSC010000267.1 GCA_903921945.1 uncultured Planctomycetaceae bacterium | reverse complement strand
CCTTGACCGGAAAACTTTCCATCGGTGTACGCGCGGACTCGTGTTGGCGGCATGAGTCGGCGTGGTGGGCCTCTCGTTTTTGGACTAACTCACTATGCGCTTCCGCGACTTAGGTTTCCGCGCGAAACTATTCACGTTGGTTGGTATCTTCGCTTTCAATTTCTTGCTGTTCGCGCTGTGCAGTTCCTGGATGCGGTCGGAAGTGCAGGTTCAGGGACCGCTTTATCTGAAAATCAAGGGAATGCAGGATTTGCGCGCGGACATTCTGCCGCCTCCGCTAAGCCTGCTGGAACCCGCATTGCTGCTCAATGAGATCGCTAAAGATCCTTCCGCTGAGCGCCGGGCTGCGTGCCGCGACCGTTTCGAGGCATGCCGGAAGGAATTCCAGGATCGCCTCCAATATTGGACCCCGGAAGCGCTCGGCGGCGACCTCGATCCGAAGCTCTACAACGAGGTTGTCGACCCGGCCGACAAGTTTTTCAAGCTAGCGGAACGATCGCTCGGCTCGTTGCTTCAAGCGGATGGGCCGGCGGACGAGGATCCGATGCGTCGCAGCGACGCCTTCGACCTGGAATGGCCCAAGCTTCAGGCTCTGTATGTCGCCAACCAAAAGGCGATCAACCAGTTGAGCGTCGAGACTGAACGGCTCGCTCGCGTCAATGAAAAGGCGGCCATCGATTCGGTCCGTTGGTGGACCTTGTTTATGCTGTTTTTGGCGGTCGGCAGTATGGCGGTGGTCCTCGCACTCAGCTCGTGGATCGCTGCCAGTATCGTTCGCCCGACGCGTCTACTGATCGATCGGATGCGGGAAATGTCCCAAGGCGCTGGCGACCTCACGACACGCATTCCTGTCGAGAGCCAAGACGAGATCGGCCAACTGGCTCACAGCATTAACACCGTGGTGCAAAGGCTGCATGATTTGGTGAGCGAGATCAAGCGTTCCAGTATCGACTTGATGTCGACCGCGACACAGATCGCGGCTACCGCGAAGATGCAAGAATCGACCATGCAGTCGTTCGGCGCGTCGTCCACGGAAATCGCGGCGGCCGTTAAGGAGATTTCGGCCACCAGCCAGCAACTGGCGGTGACGATGGACGAAGTGAATCGCGGCGCCGAGAACGCCGGTGCGCTGGCCAACGGCGGCCGCTCTGGATTGACCGAAATGGAAGCCGCCATGCATCGGCTGGCTGGCGCCACCTCGTCGATTTCCGCCAAACTGGCCACGATCCGCGAGAAGGCGGACGACATCAATATGGTGGTGACCACGATCACCAAAGTCGCCGATCAGACCAATTTGCTGTCGATCAACGCGGCCATCGAAGCGGAAAAGGCGGGCGAGTACGGCCGCGGCTTCCTGGTCGTCGCGCGGGAAATCCGGCGGCTCGCCGATCAAACGGCGGTTGCCACGCTCGACATCGACAACATCGTTCGCCACATGCAATCCGCGGTCACGGTGGGCGTGATGGAGATGGACAAGTTCCACGAGGAAGTGCGGAACGGCGTGTCGCACGTTGGCCAGATCAACGGCCAGCTCGGCCAAGTGATCGAAGCGGTTGTGGACTTGAAAACCCGATTCGAGCCGGCGAGCGAGGGGATGCGTCAACAGTCGCTTGGCGCCTCGCAGATCGACGAGGCGATGGGCGACCTGACGTCGGGCGCGACGCAGACCGCCACGTCGCTCACGGAATTCAAACAGGCGACTGATCGGTTGCGGGAAGCCGTTGAGCGTCTACGGCAAGGCGTCGCGCTGTTCACCGTCGCCAACTAACCGACGGTTGCCGCCGTCGACTCGTTCGCCGCGAGCTGGCAAGCGCTCGCGGATGACGGCCGCCGCGCGGTCCAAAGGAGGAACGGGCCATGCTAGGTCTGTTGGTGCAAGCGGCCGGTGCGCGGCTGGCGATCGATGTGCGCGACGTCGCCCAAGTGCTGCCGTTGGCCAGTTTGCGAACCCATTCGCCAGCGCCTCATTCGCTGGCCGGACTGTTGATGCTCCGCGGCGGCGTTGTCCCGGTATTCGACCTGGGCGCGATCCGCGAAGGCGTTCCCACTCCCCAACTGCTCCGCACCCGCTTGATGCTCATCGAAGCGCGCGGGGCCAATGCGTTGCCACCCTACGCCTTGATCGTCGAACAAGTGATCGATGCGCGGCCGTTCGACGAAGCGATCTTCAAGCCTGATAAACTGCTGCTTGACGATCAGGGCCCCATCCATGTGCTCGATCCCAACGGCGTTTTGCCGTTCGAAGCACAGGACTGGTTGCGGGCGTTCGCGACAGCGGAGGTCGACGGGTGACGAAAGACCGCCTCGAGCAGCTTTTGCGCGACCGTATCGGTCTGGCCGCCGACTCGATCGGCCGGTTGGCGTTGCAGCACGCGGTGGAAACACGGCGGCAGGCGATCGGCGCGGCCGACGTTGCCTCGTATGTGGAGATCGCGGCTTCCAGCGTCGCGGAGTGGGACGAGCTGGTCGAGCTACTCGTAGTGCCCGAAACCTGGTTCTTCCGCGGTTCGGCGACGTACGAGTTCCTCGGAAGTTTTGCTCGTGAGGCACGCCATCGCTGGAATCCAGGGATGCCCCTGCGGATCCTCAGCGCGCCGTGCAGCACCGGTGAGGAACCGTACTCGATCGTGATGGCGTTGCTGGCGGAAGGCTGGCCGCTCGAAGCGTTGCAAGTCGAAGGGATCGATCTCAGCCGCCGCGCGTTGTCCGCCGCCGCTACCGCCGCCTACTCGGGCCGCGCTTTCCGGGAAACCACGCCGCTCGCCAGCACATGCCGCACTCGACATTTCCGCTCGGACGGCACACGGGAGTGGCTCGAACCGCGAATCCGCGATGTGGTTCGTTGGCGTCAAGCCAACCTGATGAACCCAATCTTTCTGCCTGATTCGGCTCCGTTCGACATCGTGTTCTGCCGCAACGTTCTGATCTACTTGCATGACGAGGCGCGGCAACGCGTGCGCGACCATTTGCATCGCGTCCTTCGCCCTGGCGGCCTGCTGTTCCTTGGCCACGCCGACCCGCTGGGCCGCGAAGAAACTCGTTTCGAGTCGCTTGCGCCAACCGCCGCCTTCGTGTTTCGACGTCGAGAAACAATCAGTTCGGCGCCGCCTCCACCCCATCTCGCCCGGCCTGCGGCTCGTCCCGCCAACCATCTCACCGATCAACTTGCGGCCCTGCTGAAAGGCGCCGTTGATACTCCGTCCGCAAGACGCGGCCCAGCCATGGACACGAGCGCGTCCAACGCCGGTCCGCGGACGGCAAACGCGATCGCCTCCCCAACGTCTGGCCCGGCTTCCTCCGCGCCTCGCAAGCCGGTGTCGCCGTCGCCGTCATCGGCGTGGCCGCTTTCGTCGTCGGCATCAACACCGCCGTCGTCGACGTTGCCGCCGTTGTCGTTGCCATCGTCTGTGCCGCTGCCTTCCAAGCGAGCGGGTGATGGGGCGCTGAGCGGCACTGCGGGCGCGGGGATTGCGGGCGCGGGGATTGCGGGCACGGGCACTGCGAACACGGCCACTAGGAACTCAGCGACTGGGAACACGGCTACGGGAGGCCTTGGCGACGACCGGTTGGTGGAAGCGAAACGCGCGGCCGATCGGGGCGACATGAAGGCGGCCGAGTCTCACTGCCGGGAACAACTCAGGCACGGCGCCGCTTCGGCTGCCACCTATTGCCTGTTGGGAGTGGTGTTGCAGGTGACAGGCCGAGTGGACGAAGCGCGTAGCCAATTCGAACGCGCGTTGTACTTGGATCCCGAACACCTGGAAGCGCTGACTCACATGATGCTGGCCGCGCGCCATGCGGGCGAACTGGCGGACGCCGACCGTTATCAGCGCCGGGTCGAAAAGGCACAACGCCGCGCCGCCGAATCTCCAGCATCCGGGCGAGCTGCGGAAGGAGGTAGTCGATGAGCCAGGCTTTACCCGTGGTGTCCGTGCCGGCGGGCGACTGCTGGAACGCGATCGGCATCCAAGGGGACCGCAGTTGTCCCGAGCTCAAGAAGCACCTGCATTGCTTGAATTGTCCGGTGTTCGCGGCCGGCGGGAAGTCGCTATTCGAACGCGCCCCGCCGGAAAGTTATCGCAACGATTGGGCCGAGCGGCTCGCGATGCGGGAAGAGTCAACCGACCAACACGCGGTCAATTTGCTGGTGTTCCGACTGGGTGACGAATGGTGGGCGCTCGAAGTGCCGCTTGTCGTGGAAGTTACCATGCCACGTCAGGCGCATCGCGTTCCGCATCGGAGCGACGACACGCTGGCGGGCATCGTCAACATCCGCGGCGAACTCTACCTGTCGGTGCGACTCGAGCCGCTCCTAGGCTTGGAAACTTCGGCCACCGCCGATTCGCCGCTGCGGCGTTTGCTGGTGATCGAACGCGCTGGCGCCCGCTGGGCGGCGTCGGTCGATGAAGTACACGGAGTTCATCCGTTCGGTGCCGCCGAACGGCTTAATGTGCCGTCCACCGTCAGCCAGCATCGATCATCGCTGGTCAGCGAAGTTTATCGGTGGAATGACAAGCAAGTGGGAAGATTGAACGGTCCTCAACTGTTCGACGGTCTGCGAGGGAGGATCCAATGAGCGGCGGATCTGGAGACTCGGGCGGCGGCTTCCTGCTCGAATTATTCCGCGAAGAGGCCCGCACCCACACCGGAGTGCTCGCCCAAGGTCTTGTGGAATTGGAACAAGACCCGGGCGATCCGACCAAAATCGAGCCGCTGATGCGGGCCGCCCACTCGGTGAAAGGCGCCGCGCGAATCGTGCGGATCGAACCGGCGGTCCGGCTCGCGCACATCATGGAAGACTTGCTTGTCGCCGCCCAGCATGGCCGGCTGCGTCTGGAGTCGGCCCACATCGACCTGCTGCTCGAAGGCACCGATCGTTTGCTGGAAATCGCGGAGGCGACGGCCCAAGCGTTCGATCCATGGATCGCTGACAACGGCCCCGCGCTCGCTCACATTACCGAACGCTTGGAACGAGCCGCCAAAGGCGAGTTCACCCCAGCCGCGCCGCCAGCGCCCGCCGCTGCGGCAGCGCCACCAGCGCCTGTGTCACCGCCACCAGCCCCAGTTTCATCAGCGCCACCGCCCGTTGCGGCAGCAGTGCAGCCAGTTGCAGCATCGCCAGTTGCAGCGCCGTCAGTCTCAGTGCCGTCGTCCGCAGCGCCCCAGCCTTCCACCGGCGGCGAAGCGTTCCCCACCATCGCCGTTTCTATCGACACGGAAGCGATGTCGACCGTGGATCCGGCGCTGTTGGAGCTGTTTCGCGACGAAGTCCATTCGGGCTACGCCGTGCTCAGCGAAGGCCTAGTGCGGGTGGAGCAACTCGCTGGCGACCCGCAAGCGATCGAGCCGTTGATGCGCGCCGCGCACTCGATCAAAGGAGCCGCTCGGATCGTCGCCTTCCCGATGGTGGTGCAAATCGCGCACGCATTGGAAGACTGCTTGGTCGCCGCGCAAAAGGGGCGAGTGAAGCTTGGGGCGGACGATGTCGATCTGCTGCTGTCCGGCGCCGATTTGTTGCAACGCTTGGCCGCGACCTCGGCGGGCGATGTCGCCGGCGAGCAGGCCGCGGCGGAGAACTTCGTCACTCGCGTCACACGACTCGCGCAAGGCGGCCCCGCCGCCTCGCCCAGTCTCGCCGCATCAGCCCCAGCGCCGGCCCCAGCGCCAGCCCCTGGCCCTGCCCCTGCCGCGACAGCGCCAGCCCCGGTTTCCCTGTCGACGCCTGCCGCTGCCACACCAGCCGAATCGCCTGTCGCAGCAGCGGCTATGCCAAGTGCCACCATCGCGACGGTGGAGTCCGCAGCCAGTTCGGCCCCCGCGGTCGGCTCGGCGTCCGCAGTAAGCTCCGCGTCCGCGGCAAATCCAGAGTCCGCGCCGATCGCGGCAATGGACCGTTCGCCAACGACCGTTGCCTCGGCTCCAGCCTCAGCGCCCATCACGTCAGCTCCTTCCGTTTCATCCTCAACACCTGCCAGTGGAACGCCCGCTCGCGGTGGAGGCCGAGCCGCCGGCAGTGCGGGCGGCGCGGGGAGCGGCGCGGGAAATGGTTCTGGCAACGGCGCGGGAAGCGGCGGCGGCGATGGTGGCCATGGCGACGCCGAGGCTCGGCAACGCGTGGTCCGCGTCACGGCCCAGAGCTTGACGCGTCTCATGAGCTTGGCGGGCGAATCGCTGGTCGAGGCCCGCTGGCTGGGACCGTTCGGCGCTTCGCTATTGAAGCTCAAGAAAATGCACGACCACTTGGCGAGCAGCCTGGATGCGGTGGCGCACGCCACGACGGGCACCGGCGCGGCGCCGGCGGTCGCTGACGCGCGGCGAAGGTTGGCCGAGTGCCGCCAGCAGTTGGCCGCGCGGATGGATGAATTCGAAGCGCATGCGCGGCAGACCGCCGATCTCAATAGCCGTCTGTACCACGAAGTGATCGACAGCCGTATGCGACCGTTCGCGGATGGAGTGCAAGGCTTCCCGCGACTAGTACGCGACTTGGGCAGGCAGCTCGGCAAAAAGGTCCAGTTCGAAATCATCGGGTCGGCGACGCCCGTGGATCGCGACATCCTCGAACAACTCGAAGCGCCGTTGAACCACCTGCTGCGAAACGCCATGGACCACGGCGTCGAGACACCGGACGAGCGGGCGGCGGCCGGCAAGCCCGAGTCGGCTCAGTTGCGGCTGCACGCGCGGCATCGAGCTGGCATGCTGATGATCACGGTCTCGGACGACGGCCGAGGGATTTCCGAAGAAAAGCTGCGGCGGAAAATTGTCGCGCGCGGTCTGTCGACCGCCGAGCTGGTCGAAGGTATGACGCAGCGCGAACTATTCGACTTCCTCTTCCTTCCGGGATTCTCGACAGCGGAGAAAGTCACCGAGGTCTCGGGCCGCGGCGTCGGTCTGGATGTCGTCCATAGCATGGTGCAGGCGGTTGGAGGCAACGTTCGCATCACGTCGGACTTGGGACGCGGCACCACGTTCCACCTCCAGCTCCCGATCACGTTGTCGGTCATTCGCGCTGTGTTGGCGGATATCGGTGGCGAACCGTACGCCTTCCCGCAAAACCGGCTGGAACGGCTGTTGCGAGTGTCGCGTGACGAACTGCGTTCGATCGAGGGGCGCCAATACTTGACGGTCGACGGCCGCAATGTCGGCACGGTCGCCGCGCATCAGATCTTGGAACTGGAAGCGGCGGGCGGCGATGCCACCGGGGATGGCAGCGACGAGTTGTCGATCATCTTGCTCGGGGATGAAACGCGGCCGTTCGGCTTGGTCGTCGACCGGTTCCGCGGCGAGCAGGATTTGGTGGTGCGAACGCTCGATCCGCGTCTGGGACGCGTCCCCCATGTCAGCGCCGCGGCGTTGATGGACGACGGCGCGCCGGTCCTGATTGTGGACGTCGAGGACCTGCTGCGCGGGATCGATCAGGTGTTGAACGAGGGCCGATTGCGGCGGCTGTCGCGGCGGCAACGGGAAGAGAAAGTCGCGAAGCGCATCCTGATCGTCGATGATTCCATTACGGTGCGCGAGGTGCAGCGGCAATTGCTCAAGTCGCACGGATACGATGTGTCGACGGCGGTCGACGGCGTCGATGGCTGGCATTCGCTGCAAGCGGACGACTACGATCTCGTGATCAGCGACGTCGACATGCCGCGGATGAACGGTTTCGAGTTTGTGAAGACGATCAAGAGCGATGAGCGTTATCGTCGGTTGCCCGTCATTATTGTGTCTTACAAGGATCGGCCCGAGGACCGTATGCGGGGCCTGGAAGCCGGCGCGAACTATTATTTGACAAAGAGCAGTTTTCACGACGCGACCTTCCTGGAAACGGTCGTGGAACTGATCGGGGCCTAACGGCGGGATGGATTCCGTATGCGAATCGGCATTGTCAACGATCTGGCGTTAGCGGTGGAAACCTTGCGGCGAGCCGTGTTGAGCGTGCCCGGACAGGAAGTCGCCTGGATCGCGCGCGACGGGCAGGAAGCGGTGAAGCGCTGCGCGGTCGATCGGCCCGATGTCGTGCTGATGGACTTGATCATGCCGGTCATGGACGGCGTCGAGGCGACGCGGCGGATCATGCGCGATTCCCCATGCCCGATTCTGCTCGTCACCGCCACCGTGACAGGCAATTTCACCAAAGTCTACGAGGCGATGGGATGCGGAGCGCTGGACGCCGTGAACACCCCGGTGCTCGATGCCAACGGCACGGTGGCGGGCCACGCCGAACTGATCCGCAAAATCAGCCAAGTGGCCGCCTCGCGTCGCGCGGCCTTGCGAGTCGATCCGCCTACGCCGCTGCGAATGCCCCGCGCGGACAACCAGAGCGAGCAGGTGTTCCAGCTTGTGGCGATCGGTTCGTCCACGGGCGGGCCGCAAGCGCTGGGGGATGTGCTGTCGGCAATTCCCGCGAGTGCGTCGGCGGCGATCGTGATCGTTCAGCACATCGCCCAAGATTTCGCCGGCGGTTTGGCGACATGGCTCGGCCAGCGTTCCAAGCTTCCCGTGTCGCTCGCCACGCGCGGCATGCGAATCGAGCCGGGCCGAGTCTATCTGGCTGGCACAAACGACCATCTTGTGCTGAAGCCGCCCCGGTCCTTCGACTACACCGCGAAGCCGGAAGACAACCCGATGCGTCCCAGCGTCGACGTCTTCTTCAACAGCCTGGCGGAGAACTGGGTGCGGCCGGGGATCGCGGCCGTGCTGACCGGCATGGGCCGCGATGGCGCCGCCGGTTTGCTGCGACTGAAACAACGCGGCTGGCACACGATCGCCCAGGATGCGGCGAGCTGCGTGGTGGCGGGCATGCCCGTCGCCGCGGCCCAGGCGGGAGCCGCCCGCGTCATCCTGCCACTGCGTGAAATCGGCCCTGCCATCGCGCAGCGGCTATCTATTAACTCGACCGCTAAATCCTGACAAAGCCCGCCGCCATGACCACCGCCGCTCCCGCCCTTTCCGCCGCCAAACCCGGTTCATCTCCCGCGTCGCTCTCCACCCGCAAGCTCCGCGTGTTGCTGGTCGACGACCAAGTGATCAGCGGCGAATACGTGAAACGCTGCTTGGCGAATGTGCCGGACCTCGAGTTCCAACATTGCACCGACCCCGCCAAGGCGATGGAGGCCGCCAACCGCTTCCAGCCCACCGTGATCCTGCAGGACTTGGTCATGCCGGAAATCGACGGCCTGATGCTCGTCAAGTTCTTTCGCGCCAATCCGACGACACGCGATGTGCCGATGATCGTGTTGTCGAGCAAAGAGGAGGCCGCCGTGAAGGCGGAAGCATTCGCCCGCGGCGCGAACGACTACTTGGTGAAATGGCCCGACGCCGTCGAACTGCTGGCCCGCATCCGGTACCACTCTAAAGGCTATATCCATTTGCTGGAACGCAACGAGGTGTTCGCCGCGCTGGAAGCCAGCCAAAAACATCTCGCGTCGGAGATTTCCGCCGGCTCCGCGTATGTGCAGTCGCTGTTGCCGAAACCGATGACCCAACCCGTGTCGCTCGACTGGCGGTACGCGCCGTGCGCCGAGCTGGCTGGCGATTCGCTTGGATATCACTTTCTCGACGACGATCATTTAGCCATTTATTTGCTCGACGTGACGGGCCATGGGTTGGCCTCCGCATTGCTCGGCGTCACCGTGATGAATGTGCTCCGCGCAAAATCGTTGCCGAACACCGATTTTCGCAAACCGGGCGAAGTGCTAGGGGCGCTGAACGAAGCCTTTCCCATGGAAAATCATAACGACAAATGCTTTTCGATCTGGTACGGAGTGTTTCAACTGTCGACCCGCAAGCTGCGGTACTCCGGCGCCGGCCACCCTCCCGCGCTGCTGTTCCTGCCGGATGCCCCGACGACCGCCGTGCAACTGGAATCGACCGGACCGGTCATCGGAATCATGCCGTGGCCCGAGTTCGACGCCGAGGAACGCGAGGCTCCGCCTGGCTCGCGACTGTACGTTTACAGCGATGGCGCGCACGAAATCCATTTGGCCGACGGCGGCGAATGGGCGTTCGATGATTTCATCCAGTACATGGCGCAGCCGCTCGCCGCTGGCGAATCGCTGATGGACCGGTTGCTCGCCCACGTCCGAGTCCTGCATGGAATCGATACGCTGGACGACGATTTCACCGTGATCGAATGCCGTCTGTGAACGACTCGCGAGAGAATCGCGGCGAACGATGGGTCAAGGCAACGGGAGGCCGACGATGGGAAACTGGTTTGCGAAGGAACGTTCGTACGCCGCGCCGGGCTATCACCGGGGCTGGGTGCCGGTCGCCGCGCTGTGCATCCATCTTTCCATCGGCCAGGCTTATGCTTGGAGCGTCTTCAACATACCGCTGACGAAAATCCTCGGCGTCGTGAAACCTGGCCCGGGCGATTGGAACCGCGAATCGGTCATCTGGGTATTCAGTTTGGCGATCGTGTGTCTCGGTTTGTCGGCCGCCTTTGGCGGCAAGTGGCTGGAACGGGTCGGACCGCGGCTGGCGATGTTCGCCAGCGCGTTGTGCTTTTCGGCCGGACTGTTGTTGTCGGCGCTGGCCGTCGCGACGCATTCGTTGGTATTGCTCTACGTCGGCTACGGCGTGATTGGCGGCTGTGGCTTGGGACTGGGATACATTGCGCCGGTGAGCACTTTGATCCGCTGGTTTCCCGACCGTCCGGGAATGGCGACCGGTTTGGCGATCATGGGATTTGGGGGCGGGGCGTTGATCGCGGCGCCGCTGAGCGTGTCGCTCATGGGGTTTTACAGCTCGCCCGTGTCGACCGGCGTGGCGCAGACGTTCGCGACGCTCGGCGTAGGGTACTTGGTGGCGATGCTCGCCGGGTCGGCGCTGATCCGCATTCCGCCGCCTGGTTGGATGCCGGCGGGTGGCGTGGCGAAACCGGGGACCCGAACGGGGGCAGGAGCGGTGGCGCCTAGTCTTTCGTCCGGCCACCAGGTGCATGCTGACGCGGCATTGCGGACGCCGCAGTTTTATTTGCTGTGGGCGATGTTGTGTTTCAATGTGTCCGCCGGGATTGGAATCCTGGGCAAGGCGGCCGATATGGTACAAGACATTTTTAGCGTGTCGCCGGCGGCTGGGGCTTGGTTTGTGACTTCGTTGAGCATCGCGAACATGGCGGGCCGTTTCTTTTGGTCAAGCGCCTCGGACTTATTGGGTCGGAAGGCGACTTACGCGATTTATTTCGGGCTTGGCGGGGTATTGTACGCCGCGTTGCCATTCCTGGGACGCAGCGGCTCGCGTCCACTATTTGAGCTCGCGTGTCTCGCCATCATGACGATGTATGGAGGTGGGTTCGCGACGATACCGGCTTATTTACGCGATCTTTTCGGCACAATGCATGTTGGCGCGATCCATGGTCGCCTATTGACCGCTTGGTCGATCGCGGGAGTCGCAGGGCCCGTCTTGTTGACGCGGTGGGCGGAACGGGCGAAGGCGGCCGGCGCGGCCGGTGGCGAAGCGTATTTCCCTGTGATGTATCTGATGGCCGGCCTGCTCGCCGCCGGCTTCGTGTGCAACCTGCGAGTCTCGGCGGTCGATTCGCGGCACCACTTCCAGCCGGACCGCTGACGCGCGGCCTGCCACGTTTCCCGCCACCCGTGGCGCCGGTCCCCAAGTTTACCGCGAAAGCCTGGTTTACCGCCGATTCGCAGGCGAAGGCTAGGCCCTCCAGCCGCTCGCCCGTGCCGTGGCGAATAACAAGTCCCTCCCGCCTCTTCGTTTACAGGAAAAGGGAGCCAGGCATTTCTGTCTTCTCACTTCTGCCATGCCGAAGGTGACGGCAGGGACGAAGGCGGAATTCCGCAAGGCGGCGAGTGACCAGAACTCCGAGTAGCGGGGAAAAAAGTTGACCTTTTTCGGGTGATTGTTCGTTAGATGTTGGCGTCTCGTTCGTTAACCAATCAGATGGCTGATCGAGCGATCTTCGATCACAACTCCGAAAGCGTTTTCGGGGGGGAGACGGCGGTAATTGTTGCGAGGAGACTTACCATGTTGCGGGCTTTGTCATCGGTTTTGGGTGTCATTGTGTCGTTGGCGCTGTCTAACGCTCCCTTTGCGTTCGCGGATGACTCGGAGGTCATCAAGGAGATGCAAGCCGGGCAGGTCGAGCGGATCGTGAAGAGTTTTGAGGAGGTCGAGGATTTTCGCGAGGTGGACGACGGGGTTTACGCCTTCAATGTCGAGGGCATCAAGATGCTCATCATCAACAAAGGCAATATCATGCAGCTCCATGCGGGTTTTTCCAAAAAGATTTCGCTATCGCGGATGAATGAATGGAATCGAACCAAGCGTTTGAGCCGTGCGTACTCCGACAGGCAGGGAGACGCGAACATCGATGCTGATCTCGAATTGACGGGTGGCGTGACGCAAAAGAACATCAAGGAGTGGATGAAGACGTACGTGATTTCCCTCAAGGCGTTCAAGAAGCACTTGGACAGAT
>CAIXSC010000266.1 GCA_903921945.1 uncultured Planctomycetaceae bacterium | reverse complement strand
GCCCCGATTGGCGAACGACAATGGGTTGGCGGGCGTCAACGAATTGCCGCCAAAAAGGGCCCTTCCGAAGCGATACCATGGGTTGAGTTTGGAATTCAGCCAACCAAAGGAAGGTGTTTCGGTACCACGCGATTGCCAGTGGTGCGGTGGGTGCCAATTAACCGCGGGGGGCTGCGGGGCGAGAAGACCGTCGGACTGCTTCACAATGCCATCGGTCGGGCGGAAGGCGAGTTAGATGCTCAAAACATGGCCTGCCGGATGCTTGCATCCGGACCGCATCGATCGAACACCCTGAGCGCTTCGATCGAGCATCGATACCGCTCGACGTGGCGCCGTTATGCGGCGAAAGCCAGCCAGTAAAAGAGCCATCCCGTCGCGGCGGTCATGGTCATTCCGATCGCGGCCAGCCATCCGAGCACGCGATGGGTTTCGGAGTGGCTAGCGGGACGGGGCGGTGTGGGAAAACGTCTCCATGCCAAGGCGATGACCGCGATCCACAGGACCAAAGTGGGCACGGCAAAGCCTAAATGGACGGTCAACGAGGCCCAAACCAAGCTCCAGCCATCCGCCGAATAATAGGGCGAGCCGGCGGCCCTCGCGCGCCAATCCGTGAACAAACGCATGTCGAGTTCGAACAGGCTGACCGCGACCAGCAAAATGGCCGCCATGCCCAGTTGCAGGCGTTTGTGGAGCCCATAACGGAGCCGCCGCTTCACGCAGTAGAGACTCAGCGACAACAGCGGCACGATCGCGAACATCGCCAAAAAGACAACGTCCAGCATCAGCGAAGCGCGTGTTCCAAGAAATCCGTTGATTCCATTCACCGAATCACTTCTCCCAACCAGCCATTCCTCGACCTAACGCCACCACCGCGGATCAGTTGAACCAACTGAACGTCGCGGCGGCTAAGCCGCCCAAGGCGACGACGACAGCGGACACCGAGTAAACCGTTGCGGCTGTTGTCGAACGGCCGCTCGTCGGACGCATCACGCCGATGCGCCGGAGGCTGGCTTCTTGCCAACCGCGGATCAACACCGTCACCGCCATCCCGACGCTCACCAGGAAGACGCCGCAGGCAAACAGGGTAAACGGCCAGACGATGATCTTGAAAAGCACGGCAACAAGAATCAAAACGCCAAAGCCGCTCAGACCGGCGGCGAGTTGGCCGGCGATGAGCAGCATCTCGGCGCTGTCGCTCTCGGTTGCCATGAAGTCGCCCGCTTGATAGGCTCGCACCGACCCAGCCTGAGGGCTCGCGAAAATGTTTTCCTTCACGCGCGGCTCATTCGCACCGGCCCCCACCCCGCTTGACTCGTTCGCACCGGCCCCCGCCCCGCCGGGCTCGTTCGCGCCCGGCTCGTTCGCGCCAGGCTCAGCCGCGATCTCCGCTTCGATGGCGTACGAAGCGGACTCGCCGCCGGTTCCGGAATTCCGACCGCGAGCCGTTACCGTGTCGGTCAAGGCCGGGCTGGTAGGCGGATCGCGAAACGCGTTCGCGCCGCTGGAATCACGGAAGACGGCGTTGTTGCGGGCGAGTGCTCCGTTGGGGAAGAGCGGGCGTTCCGACATCGCGCGGCCTCCCGAATGCGTGGACGTCAGGCGACATGACAACGTTGCAACATTTCGTGGGCGCTCATGATGTAGCTCACGTAGAACGCCCCGAACTCGGCGTACCGCGCGCTCGCTTCGTCGAACCGCATCTTGTAGACGATGTCCTTGAGAAACGCCGGGTTCGCTCCCCACAGCGTCACGCCCCACTCCCAATCGTCGAGCCCCACTCCGACGGTGATCAATTGCGAGACCTTGCCCGCGAACGCCATCCCGCTGCGGGCGTGTTCCGCCATCAAGCGGTTGCGTTCCGCGAACGGCAGCGTGAACCAGTTTTCCCCCACCTTGCGTTTCTTGTTCATCGGGTAGAAGCAAGTGGATGGCCAGGGTGGGAGGTCGGGCGTGAGCCGCTGGCGGCGCATGAACGGTTCGCGGTCGTTGTACGCCTTGACCTTCGCGTTGAACGCCGGCGTGCCTTCGGTTTCCCCTTCATCGACCAAACGCTTTGCGTATTGTTCGACGGACGGCACGTACTCGGAGACTTCCGTCACCGACACGAACGAATAGGTTGGCACGATGGCCGGTCCCAGTTCGCTGCCGAGCAGCCGTTGGTTGATCGCTTCCACTTTCAGCGGATGGGCGTCCATCAACATGACGCCGAAGTCGGCTTTGTGACCGCTGACCAAGCTGGTTTGCAACCGGCTGGTCGCTTCGGGACCGTGGGGATCGAGTGCCGCGATGACTTGTTCCGCTCCGGCTCGCCGCTGCGCAACCGACAGCCGCGAGAGCACTTCCCGGTCAAAGCGATAGTAGGAATGCGTGCAGTGCCAGCCTTCGGCCGGTTCGAGCGACACCTTCACAGGCTCGGCATGTCCGGGACGACCATGGCTCATTGCGAACACCTCGCTGACAAACTCGAAATCAAAAAGTTGCGAACGACTGGCCCGACATCATAGCAGAAAGGTCGTTTACCGCTGCGGCCAGTAGGCGGGGAGCGGCGCGACGATCTCGAGCGGTTCGTGGCGGACGGGATGGTCGATCACGAGCCGTCGGGCGTGCAGGGCGATGCCGCGGGGAAACCGCGTCCGCGCTCCGTATTTTTCGTCGCCCAAGACGTGCCAGCCGCGCGCCGCGAGTTGCACGCGGATCTGATGTTTGCGGCCGGTTTCCAGCCGCACTTCGACCAGTGTGGCCGTGCCCAGTTGCTCCAACGTGCGGTAGGTCAGCCGCGCTTCTTGGGCTCCGGGAACGGTGGGAGCGACGAGCATCATGCGGCGGCGCGGCTCGTCTTTGAGCAACCAATCGGTGCAGGCGCCGCGCGGCGGATCGGGCGGGCGTTCGACGAGCGCCCAGTAAATCTTGCCGACCGCCGCCTCGCGGAACTGCTCGGACAACCGAGCGGCCGCCTTCGAGGTCCGGGCGAACACCACGGCGCCGGTCACGGTGGCATCGACACGGCTGACCACGCCTAGATACACGTTGCCCGGCTTGGCGTATTTCGCCTTCAGGTACGCGCAGGCTCGCCGCCACAGGCTGGGCTCGTTGTCGGAGACCCCCATGGTTGCCAGGTCCGCGGGCTTGTTGACAACCAGCAAGTGGTTATCCTCGTACAGGATTTGCAAGTCTTCAGGCATCGGCGCATTGTATCCGTCACCGGGGAGGTTGGGCGTCGTATGGAAGAAAGCCGCCAGGCGCCGCGTTCGCCCGTCGAGCCATTGATCCTCGCGAGCCAGTCGCCGCGGCGCCGCGAACTGCTGGAACGAGCCGGCTTCCGGTTCGCCATCGTGCTGCCGCACGAATCGGCCGAGTGCGGGATTTGCAGCCGCGAAACGCCACCGGAACTCGTCGCCCGGCTCGCGTGGCAGAAAGCGGGCGATGTGGCCCAACGCGTTCCCGACGGGCTGGTCATCGGTTGCGACACGGTCGCCGAGTGCATGGGGCATATCCTGGGCAAGCCGCGGAACCGCGAGCACGCGGGCGAAATGTTGCGGTTGATGCGCGGCCGCGAACACCATGTCTACAGCGGCCTCTGCCTCTGGCTTCGCCCTTCCGACGAACATCACGTCCGCGTCGCCGTCAGCCGACTGGTGATGGACGCGGTCACGGATCGCGAGCTCGAAGCGTATCTCGATACGGGCGCCTGGGAGGGCAAGGCGGGCGCCTTTGGATACCAGGACGGGCTCGACTGGATCCATCTGCTCGACGGCAGCGAATCGAACGTCGTTGGCCTGCCGCTGGAACTGCTAGACGAAATGCTCAACGCCCTGCGCGATCGTCCCGAGATAAGATAGAACCGCGTCGTGCGCGAGGCTCTTCAATGAGTCTCGCGTGCGATGGCGTCGCGACACCGCTCCCCGTGGCCACGAGAGGAGATCCCGTTCATGCCAGTCCCTTCCGCTTCCAAGCTCGATCAAGCTCGCTGGAATCGTGTCGAAGTCGAGCATGCGCATCGAGCCGCTCGACGCGCCGTGCTGCGGGCGGGCGGATTGTCGCTCGGCGCGATCGCGCTCGGCACGTTGCTGGACGGACCACTCGGCCCGCTGTCGCCCGTCGGCGTCCGTGCCGCGCGGGCCGCGCGGGCCGCCGATGAGGCGCCTCCAGGTGCGGGCGGCCGGGCGGCTGAGCGGGCTGATGGCCGGGCGGCTGAGCGGGCGGCTGAGAGACCGGCGAGTGGCGGGTTGCCGGGGATTCCGCATTTTCCCGCGAAAGCCAAGCGGGCGATCTACTTGTTCCAGTCCGGGGCTCCGTCGCAGTTGGATCTGTTCGATCCCAAGCCAGGGCTGGAGAAGCTCCGCGGCGTCGACTTGCCGGATTCGATCCGCCGCGGCCAGCGTTTGACTGGCATGACCTCGCGACAGGAAAGCTTTCCGATCGCGCCGAGCCGCTATCGGTTCGCGCGACACGGCGAATCGGGAGCGTGGCTTAGTGAACTGTTGCCGCATACCGCGCGGGTCGCCGACGAACTGGCGTTCGTGAAGACGTTGCATACCGAGGCGATCAATCACGATCCGGCGGTGACGTTCTTTCAAACCGGCGCGCAGCTCGCGGGTCGTCCGAGCATGGGGGCGTGGCTCTCGTATGGACTGGGCGCCGAAAACGCCGACCTGCCGGCGTTTGTCGCCATGGTTTCGCAAGGCAGCGGCAATCCGAACGACCAGCCGTTATACGACCGGCTGTGGGGGAGCGGCTTTTTACCGACACGATTCCAAGGCGTGAAGTTTCGTTCGATCGGCGATCCTGTGCCGCACCTTTCGAACCCCGCCGGTGTCGATGCGGCCACTCGCCGCCGTATGCTCGACGACCTCGCGCGGCTCAATCGCCTGGAGGCGGCCGAGGACGGCGATCCGGAGATCGCCACGCGGATCGCCCAGTACGAATTGGCGTTCCGTATGCAGACATCGGTGCCCGAATTGACGGACACGTCGCGCGAACCCGAGCATGTGTTCCAGCGCTATGGACCAGACTCGAAGAAGCCGGGCACGTTCGCCGCTAACTGCCTGCTCGCCCGGCGGCTGGTCGAACGCGGCGTGCGTTTCGTGCAGTTGTTCCATCGCGGCTGGGACCAGCACACGAACTTGCCGAAGCAGATTGGCGGGCAGTGCCAGGATACCGACCAGCCGTCGGCGGCGCTGATCGCCGATTTGCGCGACCGGGGCCTGCTGGATGAAACGCTTGTCGTCTGGGGCGGCGAGTTTGGCCGAACGGTCTACTGTCAGGGGCAATTGACGGCGGACAATTACGGCCGCGACCACCATCCCCGCTGCTTCACGGCCTGGATGGCCGGCGGAGGCGTCAAAGCGGGGATCTCGCACGGAGAAACGGACGACTTCTCGTACAACATCGTGCGCGATCCGGTCCATGTCCACGACCTGCACGCCACCATGCTGCACTGCCTGGGCATCGATCACCTGCGTTTGACCTATCGCTACCAAGGACGCGATTTCCGGTTGACCGACGTCCATGGACGCGTCGTCCGCGAATTGCTCGGATAGCGGGCCGTCCACACCTGTGATCGGCGGGCGCCAACACCGTCCATGCGGTCCCTGGCGAATCGCGATCGTTTCGGGAGCCGCTCGTGCCGTTCCACAATCGGTTTCGCCATCAACGCTACGACGGCGGTCCGCCGACTGTCGATGTCGCGTGGCTAGACGCGGTCGCCCCGCCGCCGGTCGACAGCCCGTTATGGCAAACGCGTATGGCCGACGCGGGGGCCGCGATGCGGAAGGCCGGCGTGGCGGCGCTCTACCTGGTCCACGGCACGTTTGTCGGAGTGGATATTGTCGGCTTCAATCGCTTTGTCGAGCTGTTGTCCACGAAGGCCGCGTCGGCGTTGCGATCGCGTGAAAAGCGGTTGGCGGATCGCATCGTGAGCGACTCGGGGAACTACACGCCCGAGGTGGCGTCCGTCTTGGAACGCGGATTGCGCGTGGTTCCGACCAAGTTGTTTTTTTGGTCCAGCGAAAACCATCATCTCGGCCGAGCGGATGGGGCCATCGGGCTGATCGACGAGCTTGCGGGGGAGCTCGCGGCGGGGAGGTGGCCCGAAGGGGCGCGAGTGCTTCTATGGGGCCACAGCCATGGCGGCAATGTGCTCGCGCTCGCCACCAATTTGTTGGCGGGCGACGCGGCGGCGCGGGCCGAGTTTTTCGCGGCGACTCGCCCCTATCGGTTGTCGCGGCTGGTGCCGCGGGGCGTCCGCGAGCGATGGGAGCGGGTTCGCGAACTGCTCGAACAGCCCGACGCGCCGGTCCGACGCCTTGCGCTCGACATCGTCACCTTTGGCACGCCGATCCGTTACGGGTGGGATACGGGTGGATACTCGCGGCTATTGCATGTCATCTATCATCGGCCAACGCCGGGCTTGCCCGCCTACGCCACGCGGTTTCCCTTCTCGCTGCGGTCCGCGATGACGGCGAAACGCGGCGACTATGTCCAGCAAGTCGGCATCGCGGGCACCAACTTCGTGCTGCCCGTGCCGGTGACTCCCATGCAATGGACCGACGCGCGGTTGCATCGACTGCTGCAAACCGACCACACGCTGGGCGGCGCCGCGGCTTGGTGGCCGCGGTCGGCCTGGAGTTGGCTTGAAGCGGGCCGCCGCGTGCCCGATGAAGGCGAGACGCTGCTTGTCGACTACCATCGCGCCGCCCCGCGATACCATCAAGGGGCTCGCGGCCACGCGATCTACACACGCATAAGCTGGCTGCTCTACCACGTCGAACTGCTGAGCAGCCGCTGGTACCACGGTACGCTCGCCCCGAAGGAACAGCGACAGCCATAGCCCAGGGCAAAGCGACACGGCGCAGCCGTGGAGCATGCCCGGGGTTGGAAAGG